>DATEMI010000559.1:0-8437 GCA_035275665.1 Terriglobales bacterium
CGGATACTGCGCGCGAGAATCCCATCCGATGGTCTGCGCGTTCGTTTCCGTCACAAGATAATTCGTGTGCTTTAGTGATCGGCCAAGATCGCCGGCCATCCAGATGCCGCGAGCATTCAGCCGGCTTTGCGTTTCGAAGTACGGATTCTCGGCGACGATGTCGAGATTGCGCGCGATCGCCCACTGATCGAGATTGGTGTGAACTCCGCCGCTGAAGTCTTGCGTGATGAACTGATCGGGACGCTTGTACTCGTTCACGATCTTCGCTTGCCAACCGAGATAGTCGGTGATCACATCGTGCTGGAAGTCCTCCCACTCCAGCTTGTATCCCGGATTGAGAATCCCGTTTCGGGGCGGAAGATCTTCCCACTTATCGACGAGCTGTCCCCAGTACACCAGTCCCCAGATTTTGTTGATCGTCTCCGGAGTTTTGTACTTGCGCTTCAGCCGATCAAGAAACGCGGCATTCATGTAGGGAGTTGGGACGCCGGTGGGGAACGTCTCGTTGTCGATCTGATATCCGATCACGGCTGGATGATCTTTGAAATGGCTGACGATCTGCCGAATGACTCTCTCCGCCTTCTCGCGGAAGTAGGGATTCAGAAAGTCATAGTTCTGCCGCGGCCCATACCATCCGGGAGGTCCTGAAGGTGGATACGTCGGATAGTAAGGATCGCGCTGTGGCGGCGCCGGTCCAGTCTCGGCTGTGACGGCGATTTCCGGATGCTCTTTGTATAGCCACGTCGGAATCGAATAAGTTGGAGTTCCCAAAATGGCTTTGATGCCAGCTTGATTCAGACGATCGAGCACGCGCTGCATCCACTCAAACTGAAAGTCGCCATCGCGCGGCTCCCAAGTGCTCCATGTCGACTCACCGACGCGCACGACCGAAATGCCCGCCTTGCGCATGAGCTCAACATCCGTATCAAGCCGGTCAGTGGGCATGTACTCGGGGTAATAGGCGACCCCATAAAGAATGTTGTCCATCTGATCGGGCGCGAACGGTTTGGATGGCTGAGTAGTAGGCTTCTGAGCGTATGCGCAGCAGAGCAGCGTCGAGACAAACAAAGTAACTGCAGAGCACGACAAAAGCGTTTTGGCTTTCATCAATCGTTTCTCCGGGCACAGCAGATGTTGACTACGCAATTGCAAGTTCCAGTCCGTCTCCTACGAATCCAGAAGCTGCATACTCGATATGAAGCACTCGGCGAGGCGAATCATTCTGGGACTTTGATGAAGAGTGAATCAAGAGCGGTCGCATCCCAAGCACCGAGCCTGTGCTGGCCACGCAATCGTCGGCTGGCATCTCTCTGCTCAGCTTTTCGACTTCCTCATCCGAAAGAACCCCGAGTTTGTGTGTCCTGCGAAGGACTCGCAACGGGCCATTCTGTTCTGTGGAGTCGTCAAGATGAAGGCGAAGCGCAACCACCCGCTCCAAAGCACGCGTGGGAGCATGCGCGTAGTTAATGCCGTCTTTTACCGACCACGGTCCCCATCCAGGCCCGTCGATTCGCGTTCGTAGCGGCAAAGCGGTATCCTGATGCCACACGACCAGCCAGTTTGAGTCAGAAGACTTGTCGAAGAGTGTAGCCCGAAACGGGAATGCCTCATTGCCGAGAATGCTTCTCGCAATATTCATCATGCGAGGATTATGAGCAACTTCGGCGACACGGTCGTTCGACATCAAGTGACGGATACCGGCGCGGCTTCGATGAAGTGAGCTACTGTCCAGCTTGCTCACAAGCTTCGAAGCTTCCCCGCGACTAAATACGTCTGAAACTAGAGCGATTCCATCGTCGTTTACTGCTGTGTGCGTATCCATTCCAGAAACTTAGAATCCACCTTCGGCTCTTTGGGATTGTAGCCTTCCGCCATGAGACTGCTCCTCAGCAGCGCGGATTTTTCCGGTGGAAGATTCTTCAGGTGCAGCAGCACAGAGGCCTCGCCATAGTCTTCTTCGCTAAGCGGAAACGAAGCGACAGCCCGGAATACTCTTTCGTCAAGTTCGCTACCATCTGCATACTGGCGCAACACCCCTCGTTGAAGCAACGACTGCAGAAGATGAGATCTGATTCCAAAAGCAAATCCCCCGCTTTCAGCCCGGCCCAAGAGTTCGATTTCCTGGCCGCTCAATCCGGCACGTGCAAGCACAATACCCACGCCGGTGGTCTTGGTATTAGAAACACCCTCGTCTGTTTCGCCCATGAACTTCCAGGTCGCAGCCAAGTGCTCGGGATTGACGGAAGGTACGTGTCCACCCTCCCATTTGAAGCGGTCTTCAAAATCACCCATCGTATTAATGGCGGCAGTTAAACCTTTCCGTGCAGCACTTTACATCTGCAGGAGATGAATAGCTAGCCTTGATCTCCTCTGCTAGTATGTTTTCGCTTCTCCCAAGAGTGAACGTGGTACAGCTGCAGACAACGGATGCACAAGGAGATCTCTGCATGGCAAAACCTGCGATTCTGTACCGTATCGCCTCGGTAATACTCATCCTTTTTGCCGTCGGCCATACGGCTGGATTTTTGCGGTTCAAGGCGCCGTCTGTGGAAGGCCAGTCAGTTTGGGACTCAATGCGCAGCGTCCATTTTCCGGTTAGCGGAAATAGTCGAAGCTATGCCGAGTTCTACGTTGGCTTCGGCCTTTTCGCGACACTATATCTTCTCTTTGCAGCCTACCTGGCGTGGTATCTTGGTGGGTTGGCGCGCAGCAATCCGCAAGCGATCGGGGCTTTGGGCTGGATGTTCTTTGCTGTGCAGATCGTGTCCTTGGTCCTGAGCTGGAAGTATTTTCTCCCACCTCCAGTTGTGCTTTCCGGACTGGCGGCCATCTGCATTGGTTGGGCTTCGTGGATTGTGGCCTGAGATTCCCAAACAAAGCTTCACGGCCGCTTCGTGTTCTTCACCACAGTAACGATGAGTACAATTCCGTTCACCACTGAAAGGAGCGTAAAGGCCAGCAGCACGTAAAGAATCTTCATGTGGTGAAAGGCAGCGACAAGCACGGCCACCACGAGAATGACGTCGATGACGACGAAGATGGCAATTTGCTTCTTCGGCATCGGCTACTTCCCCGCATTCCCGGGGCCGCCAACGGGCAACAATTTCAGCAGACGGTCCGATAGCGGCGGCAATGGAGGAAACGCCGCGTGAGGTTCAGTTTGGTACCAGTACGCGACTGAGTAGTAGTTGTCGGAACGATGATTCGCATGTCCGTGCTCGATCGTAGCTCGCAGCGATTTCGAGAACGGAATCGGCGAATCGAGATGGAATCGATAAACCGAGGATTGGCTGCCTGCTTTCTCCTCGCCTTTCACAGGAGCACCGAATAGCAGATACGAAAATGGACGGTCTCCGAAGTCCCACGCGCCCAGGAAATAGTCTTCCGATCCCGTGCCGTTGATCGAGGGACGCTGCTCGCCGTCGATGAAGAACATATCATCGCCTTCGCCCCACCAGCCGTCCTGGTTCTGCTGCACCGAGAGCGTGACGCCAACGAACTGTCCGCGGCCTTGTGCTTCGAGAAAGACGTAATTCCCTTGCCCGTCGAGGTTCTTGCGATCGTTTACTTTAGGATCGCCGTTCGAGGTCCACTGATTGGTCCATCCCATATTGGGAGCGGCCTGCCGGAACTGGGCGTGGAAGTAGAGGGTGTCCTGGGGCAGTGGTCTGGCATATGCGCGCCAGTCGATGTTGAAGTAGAAGGCTCCGACTGGAATCGAGCCTTCGTTGGTTGCCGTGATGCGCGCGTGCTTCTGAAACGGCATGGGGAAGAAGCAGTTCAGAGCTTTGATGGATCCGACCGCCAGCGGCGCCGATTCGTACTCGTGATATGTGCCCAGGCCGAGGCCGAAAAAATCGCCGACGGGAGTTTCGACCGACGGCGTCTGCTCGCTGTCCCAGTACACGCGCAAAACAATGGCTTTCAGGTGATCGCGATCTCGGCTCGCGATTGTCATCCAGATGTGCGTGATCTCTCCTGGACCATTCTCATCGAGCAGCGTGAGCGTGCCTCCTGCAGGAACTTCGCGGGCATCGGCATTGCCACCGCTGCGATCGTAGCTCGAGGCGCGATGCAGGACGTAGTCTTGCGGGTGTGTCAGATCGGGAAAGCTGGGGAGCTGTGCGAGTGATGGACTGACAAGCGAGACGGCAGCGAAAAGAATTGTAAGTATTCTGAGAGGTGCTTCCATATTCGGCTATTTCAAGGGCT
Organism: Terriglobales bacterium; assembly: GCA_035275665.1. GTDB lineage: Bacteria > Acidobacteriota > Terriglobia > Terriglobales > Acidobacteriaceae > Gp1-AA112. The sequence goes on from DATEMI010000559.1 coordinate 4,213, forward strand.
GTCATCCTGAGCGCTTGTTTTGCGCGAAGGACCTCCCGCGATGTTCACGACATAAATGCACTTGCGGTGCTCCTCGGCCATCAACCGACGTTATTCTGGTGGAGGAGCCCCACAGACAGCATGGGCATGACCGATTTCGGGAGATCCTTCGCGCAAAAGAGGCGCTCAGGATGACAGTCCTCAAACTCCGATCACTCAAAAAAAGTCTCGGCAAACTAAAACCCCATGATGTTGTACCCGCAATCCACATAGATCGTCTCGCCCGTGATCCCCCTGCTGAGATCAGAAGCAAGATACAGCGCCGCATCGCCGACTTCGCTCGCCTCCACATTGCGCTTCAGCGGAGCGCGTTCAGCGTGCGCCTTAAGCATGTCACCCAGTCCGGAAATTCCACGGGCGGCGAGTGTCTTGATCGGGCCAGCCGAGATCGCGTTGACCCGAATCTTCTGCGGTCCAAGATCGGAAGCAAGATAGCGGACAGATGCCTCCAGCGCGGCCTTCGCCACACCCATCACGTTGTACCTCGGCACAACCTTCTCCGCGCCGTAGTAAGTCAGCGTGATCACGCTTCCACCTTCTGTCATCAGCGGAGCCGCGGAACGACAGAGCGCGATCAGCGAATAGACACTTACGTCGTGCGCAATGCGGAAGCCTTCGCGCGTTGTAAAAACAAAGTCATTTTTCAGCTCTTCGGGAGGAGCAAACGCAACGCTGTGTACCAGAATGCTAAGTTTCCCGTATCGGGACTTAAGCTGCTCGAATAACTGATTGATCTCGGCATCATTGGAGACATCGCATTGGTACGCTTGCGCTCCGGGCAGGGCGTCGATCAGGTCTTTAGCTTCCTGCGCAAGACGCTCATTCTGATATGTGATCGCCATCGTGGCGCCGGCCGCCTGCAGCTTCTGCGCGATCGCCCAGGCGATGCTTCGTTTGTTAGCGATGCCGAAAACAACGGCAACGCGTCCTTGCATATTGATCATCGATCGCTCCGAGAAACACACAGGATAGCAGCACGGGAGGGGACAGGTTACAGGGAATAGGGTACAGGGAAAACCGAGGCTCTCTCGACAGCGGTCGGTTTCAGCTCTCTCTGTAACCTGTTCCCTGCAACCTGTAACCTTTCGATCCCCTATTCCCTTCCAGATTCCAAACTGGTTGCCACCGCCGTGCGCTCCGTACATAATCGCAATGAGGTGCTCTGATGGCTGATTTCTCGCAGACCAAGCGCAAGTTCGACGAAGCAGCTTCAAAGATCGAGCAGGAGATCAAAGGAGTGCTCCAGCATTTAAACGATCACGTTGTGCCGAAGGTTCGCAGCGAGGGTACGCAGGCGCTGCGCAGTGCAGCAGATCAACTGCGCAAGTTGGCTGATCGCATGGACGACACCAGGGGGCAGAGTCCGCAGAAATGAAATGGATTCGCGTTGTACTCGGACTCATATGTATCGTGTCACTGGCCGGCTGCAGCCATCGTCCGACCGAAGCGAAAGTTCCACCGGCTCCGGAGATTCCTAAAACGGAATCGTCACCTCCGGCGACGGAGCAACGGAACGCAGAAACCACTCAGGCGACTGCGGCGCCCACTCAGGCTAAACCCACCCCACCGGCGAACACCGAAGTGGTCGCGCCGCTTCCCTCTTCAGAGAAGCCTATCTATACCGAAACGGGACTGGCAAGCTGGTACGGCCCGCCGTATCACAACCGGCGCAGCGCAAATGGCGAAGTCTATGACATGAACCAGATGACCGCCGCGCATCGCACGCTGCCGCTGAACAGTATCGTGCGCGTCACCAACGTAAAAACTGGCGCCTCTGCCGTTGTGCGCATCACCGACCGCGGACCATTCATCGGCGAGCGCATGCTCGATCTCTCGCTCGCCGCCGCCAAAGCAGTGGACGTGTGGGAGCCCGGAACGGCGTGGGTCAAGATGGACGTCCTCGCCACTCCAGCGCCGATTGATCGTGGAGGGAAATGGGAAGTACAGATCGGAGCATTCGACACCACCGAAGCCGCTGATGAAATTAAGGAGCAGATCGTCAGCCGCTATCATCCAGCTCGCGTGATTGAGTTCACCGGACCGACCGGTGAGTGGGTGCGAGTACGCGTACAAAACGATGACCGCGAACTCGCAGAAGAGATCTCGCAGAATCTGAGCACACCCGAAGGCGGAGTTTTTCTGGTGCGATTAGACTAGAGGTCAAGGTTGCTGGAGGCGTCAAGGACATGGAGTACTTCGCGATTTGGTGATTTGGCGATTGCGTGATTTTGAGTTTCGGGTAGCATCGCTTTTGGTTTTCAATCGCGAAAATCGCGAAATCGGGAAATCACGAAAAAACGAGCCCGTAGCCACTGTCGAAGCAGCCGACAAACCCCAGAATCTCATCAGGTGAAAGAACGATGGACTGTCTTTTCTGCCGCATCATCCAAGGCGAGATTCCCGCAAAAAAGATCTATGAAGATTCGGAGACCTTCGTCTTCGAAGACATCAAACCGCAAGCTCCCACGCACGTGCTAATCATTCCCAAAAAGCACATCGTCGATGTGAAAGAAGCGAAAGCGGAAGACGCTGAAATAATCGGCAAGCTGCACCTGGTAGCTGCGAAGATCGCCCGCGACCGCAAAATCGAAAACGGCTACAGAACAGTGTTCAACGTCGGTCCCGGAGCAGGGCAATCAGTGTTTCATCTGCATCTGCATCTACTAGGCGGACGCGCTCTGGGGTGGCCTCCTGGCTAGCAGCAACATCCATCACTCCGTCATCTAATTAGTGAAGTTCTTGAGAACTTGGGCAGCATGACTGAAACTGCTAAGCACGGGCTACTTCTTAAGGCGATCAATGAAAGGAAGCTTATCGCTTTCCAGTATCACGGCAAGAACCGTTTAGCTGAACCCCACGACTATGGAATTCAGCGAGGCGCGCGGCGTTTACTCTCATATCAACTCGCAGGCGAAAGCACGACGGGAGGTCTGCCGGACTGGCGATTAGTTGACGTCGCAGACATGGCCAACCTCGCGATCACCGATCGGAAGTTTGCAGGCAATCGCCCGGCGCCCACGGGTCAGCACTACAAATGGGACATTCTCTTCGCAAGAGTTGGCGAGAATACGACCTGATTGCAAAACTTCTAGAATTCTGCCGGTGCGGACAAAGAGCACGGAAGAGCGGAATGCCTTCTTCTCAGGCCCGGATTTCTATAATCACTGACTCCATCGATGACAGCGATGGGCAACTAATTCCGGCTTCCAGCTTCGTTATCGTGTTTTCGCGTCGCCTGCTCAATCCTCCTCCCCAGAGTCATCCCTTTTCTGTCTTCCCATTTTCCTCAAACGGGACTAGGTATGTTTGGCGGTGCACTCAACATTGATGGTGTTTCGCTAGATTCAGATTAGAACGCTAGCCTTGGTAATTTCCGTTTTATTAATCGCAAGAACTGGATCGGCTGCTGCAAAATCGGAGCAGAGCCTGAATTCCTCGATGGCGAGGTGAAATCTTTGTCCATCGATATGCAATCTGCTGCGATGTGTTTCCTTACGGTAAACTGCTAAGGTCATGAGGAGTTGGGAGTTGGAGTTACGCCGGCGCGGTTACACGCGTGCAATAAGGTCTTACGGGCCGAACCTTCATTAATCTATGTGGAGGTGAACCGTGCTACGTTACTTTGCCTGCCTCATGCTGATGGCCTCGTTTTCCCTGGCCTCAGCGGCTTCAACGATCGAGATTACTTCTGGGCAGTTGCCCTCTAGCCTAACTCTCATCAACTTCGACAATCTTTCGAACGGCGAACAGATCACAAATCAATATCCTGGCGTGACTTTCACGACAGCATGGGGCGACACTAGCAGCGCCGAACTGATCAACGGCGCCAGTGGTGTGGTCGCATCGAATTTCGACCCTACTGCTCCCTCCTGCGCTTGTCAGCCGCTGACGATCGCGTTTAGCACGCCGGTGACTGATCTGGGATTTCTGCTCGTGAGCGATCCGGGCACTACTATCGCAAGTGTCACTGCTGCAGACGGAACTACGAGCTTCAACCTTTCCGCCAGCGTGCTCACTTTTGGTACTTTTGTCGGTTTCGAGAACTCTGCGGGCATCACCAGCTTGACCTTGACTGGACCGCCCAAAGGAGAGCTGAGTTTAGATAACCTTAGATATGGAGGAAGTGTTTCTGCGCCCGAACCTTCAGCTCTTCTAATGCTTGCGGTTGGAGGATTAGCGATTTTTC
>DATEMI010000560.1:0-9615 GCA_035275665.1 Terriglobales bacterium
TTGTAAATCTCGCTTGCATCGCGGGCCGCGCGGTTAACCGCACTCGCATCGCGGACGTCTCCGACAGTCACGCGCAATCTGCCTGATTTCCCAGCAGCTTTCTTAAGCTGCTCGAGGTTGTGCTGCACGCCCTTGCGCGAGAGATTGTCGAAGATGTGGACGCGAGCTTCTGTATCAGTCAATAAATGACGCGCCAGGTTCGCGCCGATAAATCCGGCTCCGCCAAAAATCAGCGCTGACCGGTTTTGGTCTCGATTTACCATTACGCCTCTGTTCCCTTTTTGGTTCGGCGTTAAGCCGTGAGCCCAAATGTCTGCAGCTCCGCGACCATGTTCTCCGCCTTGTCTTCCGCACTCTGTTGGCTCAGCCATTCCACCAGTTCGGCAATGCCTTGATCGAAGTTGACCTTCGGTTCGTACCCGAGCAGTTCGCGCGCCTTGCTGATATCGCCAAAGCAATGCCGAATATCGCCAGCGCGATATTTGCCGGTGATCTCGCACGGCATATCAATCCCGAGCGCGCGTGAGAGCGAATCTGCAACTTCGTGAATGGAGATCGGCATTCCGGAGCCGATATTCAGTGCGTATCCATTCGCCTTATCAGACTTCATTGCCAGCAAATTGGCTGCAACTACGTCGTGTACGCTGACAAAATCGCGCATCTGCCTTCCGTCTTCGAACACCAACGGGGCACGCCGGTTCAGGAGGCGCGATGCAAAGATGGCGGCTACGCCGGTGTACGGATTCGACAGCGCCTGCCGCGTGCCATAGATGTTGAAATAGCGGAGCCCCACCACGGGGAGGTCATACGTGCGACCATACAGCAGACAAATCTCTTCCTGATCTTTCTTTGACAATGCGTAAACCGATGTGCACTGCAGTGGCTTGGCTTCCGCGGTCGGAACAGGGGTGAGTTCGGCGCGGCATTTCGGGCAGAGCACCTCCCACCGTTTGGTCAGCAATTGATCGGAGCCACGCGGAGTAGGCGCGACATCTCCGCAATTGGAGCAAAGATACTGCCCCTCGCCGTAGATCGACATTGAAGAAGCAAGCACCAGCTTCTCGATCTGGTTCTTGCTATCGAGAAGCGCTTGCAGCAGAATCGCCGTGCCCTGTGTGTTCGCCGACATGTAGTCGGCTATTTGGTACATCGACTGGCCTACGCCCACGGCAGCAGCGAGATGGAAGATCACATCTACGTTCTCGATTGCCCGACGCACCGCCGTGGCATCTCGCATATCACCGGCCATGAGTTCCACTTCAGGGGAAAGGTAATCCGGGGCTCCGCTCCCGTGCACCTGAGGCGAGAGGCTGTCGAACACGCGAACCTCATGTCCGCCTTCAAGCAGTGCATCGGCCAGGTGCGAACCTACGAATCCAGCACCGCCTGTTATCAGAATTTTCTTAGCGCTCATTTCGCTCCAATTGGTTATCTGGTTACCGGCTCGGACGCGTACGCTGCATCCGCTTTCCGCGGCTGTTTCGCAGGCGCATATCTCCTGACCGCCCACTCCGCGAACTCGGCAAAGGTATTCGCGTCCTTCGGCGGACTGGTGTAATGCGGAGCCACGCCCAGATGCTCCGGCGTGAAACAAAGGGTCATGGTTACCTCAAAGTCCTCGAGTGCACCCATTTGGCGATCGAACCACGCTTCGGCATTCTCCCGGTAGCTGTCGGCCCAGCTCACGCCGGTGCGCAGATAGCGAACTCCTAACCGCCGCAGCCACTCCACTGCCGGCTCCAGGCGGTGATCTTCATAGTGAAACCACTGGCAGATCCCGAGACCCTGGGGAAAATGCTCGGCAGCCAGCTTCGGCGTGCCGTCTTCGCGCAGCAGTCCCATGTAGTAGTGACGATAGTACGAGCTGCCTTCGGCCTCTTTGTGGCGAGTAGTTGCCGTCCACGACGCCGGCAGATCGTAGAGGCTGTACCAGTGAATGCGATCGACGCGTCCTCTCAGAAGCTCCGCCATGCGCTGTAACCCGAAAAGCTGCACCTCTTCCGCACCGAAGGACGAGGCGCCGACTTCCGAGATCCAGATCGGCAGCTTTGTCACTGCATGAATTTCGTCTAGCTTCGCCGGCCATTCGTTCACGTTCCAGTGGTTCCAGTCGAGGGGGAAGCCGTGAAGCGCGACGACATCAACCGCATCAAGAACGCCATGCGTTCCCAGCAGTTGAATGAAGTGTGGATCGATGGGCGAGATTCCGCCGAGCACAATCGGCAGGTCCGGATTCACGCGACGGATCGCTTTGGCAGCAGTAATCGCCATATCGGCGAACATCTTCCAGTCGGTGTCGATCTTGAAATCCCAGTGGGAAAGATTGTTCGGCTCATTCCAGAGCATTACCGCTTCAACCATGAGTGCTCGTCCCTGTCGAATGTGCTACAGCGTTCCTGAAAGTTCTAAATCGAAAATGTACTTGCCGTCGCGCTGCACGCGCCGCGGCTCGCAAACGTATGTCTCGGTCTCGGGATGAGCTACGATCTCCAGCCCCGAGCTGCGCAGCATACCTTCGACTGCCCCGCGATTGGGAATCCACCAGTTCGTTGGGTCGCCAGCATAGCTATGCTCGATGAAGTACATGCATGGGAAATCCGGATCTTTGAACGGGTGCATGTCCCAGAACTGGTAGTCCTCGTTCCACTGCCGCTCCTCCTGAGAGCCGCGCATCATGCTCTGGAAGAAGAGCTTCCCTCGAACTTTCTTAATGATTTTGTCCAATGCGTAGAGCGGGTAACGGAGATGGTAAAAGACTCCGAGGAACAGGACGTAGTCGAACTGTCCTTCGATCTGGTCCACGTCGTAAACCGACCGTTTCTCGAACTCGATATCCAGACTCAGAGTCTCCGCCGCAAATCGCGCTTGATTTAAGTAGCGATCGTCAACATCTACGCCAAGCACCCGGCCAGCGCCTCTTTTCTTGAGAGCGATCGAATAAAAACCGCCGTTGCAGCCGATGTCGAGTACAGAAGCCCCCTGCAAATTCTCGGGAAAAGCTTTAGAGATATGCTTCCACTTCACGTTCGGGAAATCACCGAGGAAGTGGTTCGGCGCCGTCCAGACACCGTGAATGTTGATGTTGTGAAACCAGTCTCCGAGCGAGCTGATGCGGCAGGCCAATTCCGACGCGGCGCTCTCGTCCCAAAGGTTTCCGTGCTGCTGGATTTCGCTGGATTCTACTTCTGGCTGAATGTCGATAACTAGCTGGCGGTTTTGGTCTGCTTGCACCGCTTGTCCTCCCGCTGCTGCAAAGCCGCCAGGAAATACCGGATCTGACTTGTTAGCGGATGTTGGGATCAATTTGCTGCCTGAACTTGAAGCTAGGAAAAAGCACCGGTTACCCGGAACAGCAACCAACAAAGGGAATTAGAGGAAAAGGAACTTACCTTGGATGCCTCAGGAAAGCGTCAAGCCGCGCCAGAGTCTTCATAGAAGTGCGGATAAATTCTCTCAACCCTCGCGCCATGGGGTACGCGGACTGCAACTATTGTTATGCAGGAGCGGTATCTGGAGTGGCGTCCAAGCGCTTCCTGCGCTCGTATTCACGCAGACGTCGATAAAGTGTGGTCTTGCCGATCCCGAGCATTTGTGCGGCCAAGAGCTTGTCGCCCTTTGCTTCAGCTACTGCATTAAGAATGGCGTGGCGCTCAACCTCGACGATGGGAACAACCCTGCCGACGCGACGTAGCGGCTCCTCACTGGGAGGACGAGAAGGATTGAGCCGGGCGCTGATCTGGGTTGGAAAATCGATCGGCTCCAGCATTTTGCCGCTGCTCAGAGCCACTGCGCGCTCCACGAAGTTCTCGAGTTCACGTACGTTCCCCGGCCACGAGTAGGTCTTCAGCAGGCGCAGAGCATCCCGCGAAACTGGCTTCCGTGGTTGACCGCTGTTTTTTGCGATCCGATCTAAAAAGGTGTCGATCAGGTCTTCGAGGTCGTCGATGCGCTCTCGCAGTGGCGGAAGCTTCAGAGTCACAACGTTGAGCCGGAAATATAGATCTTTGCGGAAGCGGCCAAATCTCACGTCATCTTCCAATTTTCGGTTGGTTGCAGCAATCACACGCACGTCGATCCGAATACGCCGAATGCTGCCGACGGGGCGAATTTCCTTCTCTTGTAGCGCGCGCAGCAGCTTGGCCTGAAGTTCTAAAGACAGCTCTCCGATTTCATCTAGGAAGGCTGTGCCACCCTCTGCGATCCTCAAAAGGCCTTCCTTCGAGCGCTCCGCGCCAGTAAAAGCGCCGCGCTCGTGACCGAAAAGCTCACTTTCCATGAGTGTCGGGACGAGCGTCCCACAGTCAACCGGCACAAACGGGCGATCCTGACGCGGTCCGCTGTAATGAATGGCGCGTGCAACCAGCTCCTTCCCAGTCCCGCTTTCCCCCAAAATCAATACCGGATGAATGTTGCCGGCCACCTTGCCAATCAGTTTGTACAGCTTCATCATGGCCGGAGTCTTGCCCACAATTCCCCAGGCTCCCTCGGCATCCGGCGACTCGCGCATGAGCGTATGCTGTCCTGCCTCCATCCGGTACTGTTCCATGGCGCGCTCGATTGTAAGCCGTAAGGCCAAGCTATCCAATGGTTTCGGCAGGTAATCCAACGCGCCGAGCTTAGCCGCCTGAACCGCCGCCGCGTAGCTTGGAGTGTCTGCAATCATCACAACTTGGGTCTCGGGATACCAATAGTGAATGTGCCGGAGGAGTTCCAGGTTCTGAGCACCAGGTAATTCCTGGCTGAGAAGGAGAATGTCAACCAGTCCAGATTCGAGCGTCCCCATAACCATGTCGGCATCGTGGGCTCCGCGTATGGTGAGCTTTAGGTCACCCAGAACGGCTCTACATTCTTCCAGACAAAGCAACTCCGCATCGGCGACAAGAAGATCGGAGGGGTTCAGAAACTCCATCGAGGGCACTGCGACGGCTTTGTCATCCATCAACTGACCCGCTGCAGAAGCAATCGCGTTGAGTGGGGCCATGAGTCACGCCTTGCTCTATGCAGAGCGAGTTCCAAACAAGGAGCGCTAAGTCGTTAGAAATGCAAGACCAAATTGGTCAGGACACAGTCACAATCTTGCCTGGTTGGAACGTAGCGGTTGAGTTTGCGTTCGCAATCGGCCAGGAAGCTCCACCATTACTGGTACATAGAGGAGAAATAAAATTCATTCCCAAATTGGCCTAAGTGATCAAAATGGGAAGACAGCGTTGGGACGTATTTCGCCTCTCCGGCCGCGGGTCCTTTGTTCTAAGCTCCGGCAATTTCCAACCGCTGGCCAATCACGTGGCAGCCAGGGTTTTAGGAACGGCTATAATCAAAGATTCCCCTCTGCCTCCTGAACCTTCCTGAGCGCAGCGGGATTAGGTCTTCTCCGGATGTCGAACGAGAGCATTGTGGTCCGCGGGGCGCGCGTCCATAACCTGAAGAATGTGGATTTTGAGATCCCGCATAACACCTTGACTGTGGTCACAGGGGTGTCGGGTTCCGGAAAATCATCTCTGGCGTTCGACACCATCTACGCTGAGGGCCAGCGCCGGTACGTCGAGTCACTCTCCGCCTATGCGCGCCAGTTCCTGGAGCGAATTGAGAAGCCGGATGTCGATCTAATCGACGGCATCTCTCCCGCGATTGCCATTCGACAGAAAAACACGACTCGTAATCCTCGTTCGACGGTTGCGACGGCTACGGAAATCTACGACTACCTGCGCCTGCTCTTTGCCCGGATTGGGAAGACGTTCTGCATCAATTGCGAAACGGAAGTAAAGAAGGACACCGTCGACGAGGTCTTCGCCGCCTTGAGTGAACTGCCCGAAGGTACTCGGTTTAACGTCTTGTTTCCCGTGCTTCCGACAGCACCGCAGACGACGGCTGAGAAGAAAGCCAAACGCGGACGGGCCAAAGCTCCGGCAAAGACGAATGGCGGATTGAGCGATCAGCTCAAAGATCGTCTTGGTGAGTTGCGCCGGCGTGGATTCAACCGCCTTTACCAGAACGGGAACATCTTCGAGTTCTCGACGCCTGAATCTCTGCTGGAACTGAACTTTGCCGAGCATGTGTTCGTGCTCGTCGATCGCATTGTGCTTGCGCCAGATCAGCGTGCACGCGTCGTTGATGCACTTGAAATTGGCTACCGCGAATCTGGCGAGGCCATCTTCGAAATTGTTCCGCGCGACGAGAGCCCACGACGGCAGCTTCGCTTCTCACAACGCTTCGAGTGTAAGACCTGCGGCCGTAAGTACGAGGAACCCGAGCCGCGACTGTTCTCGTTCAACAATCCCTATGGCGCATGCCAGCGTTGCCAGGGATTCGGAAACACGATTGATTTCGATCTCAATCTTGTAATTCCGAATCCACTGCTCACGCTCAATGATGGCGCCATCGAGCCGTGGACCAAGCCGAAATATCGCGTTTTCCAGACCGAACTGAAGAGGTTGGCAAAAGTTCACGGTATTCCTCTCGACGTGTCCTGGTGCGACCTCGAAGAAGAGCAGCGGTTGCTCGTTCTGCACGGCGAAGGAAAATTCCCAGGCATCACTGGTTTCTTCTCGCTGCTTGAGCGCAAGAAATACAAGCTTCATGTGCGGGTATTCCTGAGCCGCTATCGGGGCTACGCCACCTGCCAAGACTGTCAGGGACAGCGCCTACGTGCTGAAGCGCGCATTGTGAAGATCAATGGCAAGAACATCTGCGATGTGACCGCAATGACGGTCGAGCAGGCCGCGCGCTTCGTCGCAGAGATAAAGTTGACGGCACACGAGGCTGAAATTGCGGAGAAGATTCTCGAAGAGATTCGAGACCGCCTGGGGTTCTTGAACAGCGTCGGCCTCGAATATCTGACGCTCGATCGAACCGCCTCAACTCTTTCCGGCGGCGAGTCGCAACGGATTCAGCTCGCGACTTCACTTGGCTCGCGTCTCGTTGGAGCGCTCTATGTTTTGGACGAACCGTCGATCGGCCTCCACAGCCGCGATACGGATCGTCTCGTGCGAATCCTGCACGAGCTGCGCGATCTGGGAAACACGATTCTAGTTGTCGAACACGATCCTGAGGTCATGGCGGCCTCCGATCGCATCGTCGATCTCGGGCCCGGAGCCGGCGAGCTTGGCGGGAAGATCATTGCAGCCGGTACTTACGGCGAGATTTCGCGCAACACGCAGTCGCTCACTGGCCGCTATTTGAGCCATAACCTTGCCATTCCAATTCCATCGTCGCGGCGCAAAGGCTCCGGAGAACTGCGTTTGATTGGAGCGCGAGCGAACAACCTGAAGAACATCAACGTGACGATCCCACTGGGAATGCTGGTGGCGATCACTGGCGTTTCCGGTTCGGGAAAATCGACGCTCGTCCACGATGTTCTCTACAAAGCCACGGCCGCCGTTACTGGAAGCACCGACGCAGGCAGCGCAGCCGGACTATTCCAGCGGCTCGAAGGTGGAGAGCTGATTAAGGAAGTGATTTTGGTTGATCAGTCACCGATCGGCCGCACTCCACGCTCGAATCCCGTGACCTACATCAAGGCGTTCGACGCGATCCGCGAACTTTTCGCCTCGCTGCCGGAAGCGCAGAAGCGTGGCTGCAGCGCGGGCCATTTCTCTTTCAACGTTCCCGGCGGACGCTGCGAAGCCTGCCAAGGCGATGGCACGGTTACGGTCGAGATGCAGTTTCTCGCAGACGTCGAACTCACGTGCGAAGAATGTCGCGGAACGCGCTACAAGCCCTCACTTCTCGAAATTCGGTATAAGGGCAAGAATATCCACGATGTCCTCAATCTCACTGTAAAGGAGTCGCTGCAGTTCTTCTCCGGGGTGCCGAAGATCACCGATAAGCTGCGTGTTCTGGAAGAAGTCGGCTTGGGATACCTGCGGCTTGGCCAATCAGCGACGACGTTGAGTGGAGGCGAGGCGCAGCGCATGAAGTTGGCAGCACATTTGACTCCGCGTGCGGGCGATGGACGCGGCAATCGAGATGAAGAATCCGAAAATGGTTCAAGGTCGCGCCGGTCGGCTGCTCGCCGAACGCTGTACATATTCGACGAGCCGACCACAGGTCTGCACTTCGACGACGTGAGCAAGCTGCTTGCAGCCTTCCGTCGATTGATCGAAGCAGGTGGCTCTTTGATCGTGATTGAGCATAATCTAGATGTAATCAAAGCAGCCGACTGGGTGATCGATCTCGGTCCGGAAGGCGGTGCGCGGGGCGGGGAAGTCGTCGCCATCGGCACGCCTGAAGCAATTGTGCGCAACAAGAAGTCGCACACCGGCCAGTGGCTCGCACGTGTTTTCTCGAAGAATGGGAACTCGTCTTCAAACGGTGATGCGCTTTTGCAGTAAGCGATTTATTCCGCTGCTTCTCTGCGGTCTGGTTGCGCCTGGATTCTCTCAAGGCACGGGTCGGTCCGTTCGCCATCATCCCATCGCTGTCGCGCAAGATCCTGCTTCGGATCTTCTCGATCAGGCCGAAACATTGCTCACCAAAGGCGACGCTGCCGGTGCAAAGCCGCTTTTAGAGCAAGCCACGCAAAAGAATCCGAAGAGCTATCAAGCCTGGTACGACCTCGGGTACGCCGAACAGACGCTGAACGAGCGCGATCAGGCAATTGCCGCATACCGCAAATCGGTCGAAATAAATCCGAAGGTATTCGAAGCCAATCTCAATTTGGGAATGCTGCTTGTTTCAGCGGGTCAGAACGATGAAGGTGTCAAATACCTGAAGGCCGCGACCGAGCTGCAGCCGACGAGCCATCCGGAGGGAAGCAAAGAGCATGCATGGCTCGCGCTCGCACAAGTCCTCTTACCCGGCGATTCAGCTGGGGCTGAACAAGCTTTCCTGAGCGCATCGAAGCTGGTACCGAGCGACCCGCAACCGCATCTGCTGCTTGGCGAGTTGTACGAAAATTGCGGTAAGCTCGACCAGGCCAAAGCGCAATACCAACAAAGTCTCGGCGCAACGGATGCTCAGCAACGTGCGCAGGCGCTGCGCGGACTGGTAAACGTCGCGGTCGCCTCAAAGCAATATGGCGAAGCGGAAGCCAACGTGCGGCAGTATCTCGCGACCGCGCCCAACGACTCTCAGGCGCATCTGCTGCTGGGACGGCTTCTTGCCGCTCAAGGCAAGAACGACGAGGCACTTCACGAGCTAGACGCAGCCGGGAATCAGAATGATTCTGCCGTGCTGCGCGAAAAAGCTGCGCTACTGAGCGCCGTCCATCGTGAGAGTGATGCGATTCCCATTTACAAACTGCTCGTCAGCACTAGCAGCAACGATGCACAGCTTCGTTACGAGTACGGCCTCGCGCTCATGCATGAGCATCAATGGGCGCCGGCGGAGGCGCAATTGCTGTCTGCCGTGAAATTGAATCCCAATTTGGCTCCGGCTTATGGCGACCTTGCGGTAGTTGCGTCTGATAACCAGCAGTACGACCTCACCTTGAAGGCGCTGGAGATTCGCACTAAGCTGCTGGGCGATAATCCGGGAACGTTCTTCCTGCGCGCGACAGCGCTGGATCATTTGCGGCGCTTTCCGGAAGCCACCGAAAACTACCGACAGTTTCTCGCGGCGGCGAACGGAAAGTATCCTGACGAAGCATGGAAGGCACGGCATCGCCTGATTGCGATT
>DATEMI010000561.1:0-10165 GCA_035275665.1 Terriglobales bacterium
TCGCGAGGCTTTTCGGTTCACTAACTTGAGGTTTTTCTGGAGGAGCCACGCAAGCGGCAAATCAGCCCGACAGATCGCGGGAGATCCTTCGCGCAAAACAAGCGCTTCAGGATGACAGACGCTTTGCACGTCTGGGGCAAACGTACATCCTGAAACAATGCAGACTGATTCAGGTGCACCGGCGATGACTCCGACATCAGTCAGCTAAACGCAGTCGTAATGGGACTCAAAACATCTTTATGGAGAGCGACTAATGCAGACGATACAACGGCGGTTCATGCTGTTGTTCTTGTCAGTAAGTATTTGTTTTAGCGTGGCCTTTGCGCAAACCGCCACGAAGGCATCTTCCACTCACAATCAGAAAAAGACTGCATCCACGGCCGGCCCACTACCGAAGGCGTTGCCGCCTGCGGCGCCCATTGATCTGAGCAAGCAACCGACGCTGTACGTCGTCGGCTACGCTCACCTCGACACCGAGTGGCGATGGCAGTATCCGCAGACGATCGATGAGTATCTCAGCAAGACTCTGCGGAATAACTTCTATCTTTCCGATACTTATCCCCACTACATTTTCAACTTCACCGGCGCGAATCGCTATCGCCTGATGAAGGAGTATTACCCCGACGGCTTCGAAAAACTGAAGAAGTATGTAGCCGCAGGCCGATGGTTCCCGGCCGGCTCCTCAATGGAAGAAGGCGATGTGAACTCTCCCAACGCCGAATCGATCTTCCGCCAGATTCTTTACGGGAATAACTTTTTCCGCCGCGAGTTCGGCGTTGCCAGCAACGAATATATGCTGCCGGACTGTTTCGGTTTCCCTGCATCTCTCCCCAGCATCCTGCACCACGCAGGAATTAAGGGATTCTCTACGCAGAAGCTCTCGGCCGCATGGCAACCGGCTCCGCATGTCGGCGGTCCGGATTCTCCAGAGAAGACTCCCGAAGGAATTCCATTCAACGTCGGCATCTGGGAAGGCACAGATGGCAGCACTGTAATCGCAGCGCTCAATCCGCTGAGCTATGGAAGCCAAGTAATGTATGACCTCAGCAAAACTCCGCCTCCACCGCCTCCTGCAGATCCCAATTTGACACGGCAGCAGAACTCCTTCCGCACGCGTCCGCAGGAAGACTGGGTGAAGCGCCTTCAGATCAATGGCGACCTTACCGGGATAAAAGCTGACTACCACTACGTCGGCACGGGTGACATTGGCGGTGCTCCAAACGAGTACTCCGTAAAACTGATGGAGGCGATCGTTACCAAGTCAAAGACGGTGATTCCAACTCCGCCGGCGAATCCGCGCGAGTGGGAAGCCGAGCAGGAGCCGGGCAAGGCGGAAGCCCAGCCTGTGCAAGTGGGCGATGGTCCGATTCGCGTCGTCTGGTCGAAGGCTGACCAGATGTTCATGGACATCCTCAAGTGCTGCAAGACCGATAAGATGCCGCGCTACAAGGGCGATCTCGAGTTGATCAACCACTCCGCAGGCTCGATTACGTCTGAGGCCTATCAGAAGCGCTGGATGAGGAAGAACGAACTCCTCGCCGACGCCGCTGAGAAAGCCTCGCTCGCAGCAGCATGGCTCGGTGGCAAGCCGTATCCGCAGGATCGGCTCAACGCGGCCTGGACGCTCGTGATGGGCGGCCAGTTCCACGATCTGCTCCCTGGCACGGCGACACCCAAGGCGTTTGAATTCGCGTGGAATGACGACATCATCGCGATGAATCAGTTCGCGGGAGTGCTCAAGAGCGCGACGGAGACTGTTGCATCGGCTTTGAACACACAAACGCAGGGCACGCCTGTCGTCGTTTACAACCCGCTGAATATTGAACGTGAGGATGTGGTTGAAGCTCACCTGAACTTCGACGGTGGCGTTCCCAAATCGGTTCGTGTAACAGGACCCGATGGGAAAGAAGTCCCGGCGCAGGTCTCTGATGACGGCGAGGGAAAGGCTAAAGTCGTGTTCGTTGCTAAAGTTCCCTCGACTGGTTACGCGGTCTTCGACGTTCAGCCGTCCACCGAGTCTGCTCCCAATTCGGAACTGAAGGCTTCAGAGTCTTCGCTTGAAAACGCGCGCTACGTCGTGAAACTGAATGGAGACGGCGATGTTTCCAGCGTTTTCGATAAGAAACTCAACAAGGAACTGCTCTCCGCTCCGATTCGTCTCGCGATCTCGACAGATAATCCCGAGCACTGGCCGGCGTGGAACATGGACTTTGAAGACGAGCAACGCGCGCCGAAGGCTTACGTCGCCGGCTCGCCGAAAGTCACTGTCATCGAAAACGGCCCTGCGCGCGTTGCCCTGCAGGTCGACCGCGAGACCGAAGGATCGAACTTCGTAGAGACGATTCGACTGGCTGCAGGCGACGCCGGCAATCGCATCGAATTCGCCAACAAAATCAACTGGGACACCAAAGGCGTAAATCTGAAGGCCACGTTCCCGTTCAGCGCAGCAAATAAGATGGCGACCTACAACTGGGACGTAGGAACGATTCAGCGTCCCAACGAAGAGCCGCGCCAGTTTGAAGTCGCTTCACACCAGTGGATCGATCTCACCGATCAGAGCGGCAGCTATGGCGCGACGGTTCTTACAGATTGTAAGAACGCGTCCGACAAGCCAAACGACAACACCATCCGCCTGACGCTTATCCGCACGCCGGGCACGCGCGGCGGATATCACGATCAGGGCACGCAGGACCTCGGCCATCACGACATCGTCTTCGGACTCGCCGGTCACGATGGCGACTGGCGCGCCGGCCAGACCGATTGGCAGGCGCAGCGCTTGAACGATCCGCTGGTTGCCTTCGAAGCCACGAAGCATCCTGGCTCGCTCGGCAAGCAGTTCTCGCTGGTGAAGGTGAACAACAGCCGCATTCGTCTGTTGGCGCTTAAGAAGTCCGAGCAAGGCGATGAGATTGTTCTGCGCGCAGTCGAACTCGATGGCAAGCCGCAGAACGATGTCCGCTTCACCTTCGCAGCTCCGGTCACCGCGGCGCGTGAGATCAACGCGCAGGAGCAGCCACTGGGCGCCGCCCACGTACAAGGTGGAGAACTCGTAACTTCCTTTACCGCGTATGAGCCGAAAACGTTCGCCTTGCGAATCGGCGCCGCTCCGAAAAAGGTAGCTGCTCCGCAGTTTGCTGCGGTGACGCTGCCGTATCAGGTGTCGGTGGCAACATTCGATCACAAGCCCGCAGCCGGATGCTTCGACTGCTCCTACGATCGGCCGACGCAGCCGCAAGGGAATGCGCTGCCCGCCGAGATGCTGCCGGAGAAGATCGACTACGCCGGCGTGACCTTCACTCTCGCTCCATCAACGAAAGCCGACGCGGTGATCGCCGAAGGACAGCAGATCAAGCTTCCCGCAGGCAAATACAATCGTCTGTATCTCCTCGCGGCGGCTTCAAACGGCGATCACAAAGCTGATTTCAAAGTGGGAGACAAAACCGCTAACCTCAATGTCGAAGAATGGACTGGATTCGTCGGTCAGTGGGACGACCGCATCTGGAAAGAGGTCATCGAGAATCCTGCAGAGATCGGGCCACCGACATACAACCGCCATCCGCGCGTAGATGAATACGGCGAGATGATCGGCCTGCGTCCGGGCTTCATCAAGCGCGCCGACATCGGCTGGTTCGCCTCACATCGCCACGATGACGCTGCTCGCAACGAGGCGTATCAATACTCATACTTATTCGTGTATCCGATCGATATTCCCGCGGGAGCAACCACGCTAACGCTGCCGCACAACCACAACATCAAAATCCTGGCCGCCACAGCAGTAGACCAGGCGCAACAAGCCTGGCCGGCGCAGCCGCTGTATGACGTGCTCGAAGGCGCAGAAGCGCAGAACCAAACGCAGGCGGCCACAAGATAATTAGCTTGAGAAGGCACGACGTTAGCCGTGCCT
Organism: Terriglobales bacterium; assembly: GCA_035275665.1. Classification (GTDB taxonomy): domain Bacteria; phylum Acidobacteriota; class Terriglobia; order Terriglobales; family Acidobacteriaceae; genus Gp1-AA112. Next base: position 3,905 of record DATEMI010000561.1, read on the forward strand.
TCTTGATTGTTTAGCGACGCTACGTGTCGTCTCAGAGCCTGTCATCCTGAAGCGCTTCTGTTGCGCGAAGGATCTCCGGGAATGTTCAATTTAAAAATGCGGCTTCTTAGGCTCTTCGGCGATGAAGCCGCACTTTGGCCGAGGAGCCATGCCGAGGGCATTTCAGTACGACACATCGCGGGAGATCCTTCGCGCAAAAGGAGCGCTTCAGGATGACAGGCTCTGGATGGAATTCCCAAAATGGTACACATCCCAACACGACCGGAATCCTCTGAGGGCTGATGCTTCTCCGACTCCTGCCTATTGTTCTGCTCGCCGCCTACGCAGCGGCCCAGGCACAACCAAGTCTCACTCTCCGCGGTACTGTCAAAGGCGCGCAAAACAACACCTACATCGAAGCGCCTTTCACAGTTCCGGTCCACACTCACCGACTGACAATCACTTTCCATTACACCGGCAAAGAAGAAAAAACCACGTTCGACTTAGGCGTGGAGGATCCTCACGGATTCCGCGGTTGGAGCGGCGGCAACAAGAGCACTTTCACGATCAGCGCTGACGATGCGACTCCTTCTTATCTGCCCGGTGAACTGATCGCCGGCCAATGGAAACTGCTGATCGGCGTTCCCAACATCCGGCCACAGAGCACAGCTTCGTACGCAGCAGAAGTTTTCTTCGAGCCTCTCGACAGCGTGAAAACCGATGCGTTCACCGACACGCCTTTGCGACAGGGTCCGGGCTGGTATCGCGGCGATCTACACATGCACACGGCCCACAGCGACGGACACTGCAAGAGCCAGTCAGGAAAGCAGGTCCCGTGTCCTGTGTTTCTCACGCTTGAGGCCGCCACGCGACGCGGTCTGGACTTCATCGCGGTCACCGATCACAACACCACGTCGCACTACGACGCTCTTCGCGAACTGCAGCCCTACTTCGATCAATTGCTTCTGATCCCCGGACGCGAGATCACGACTTTCGTAGGGCATGCGAACATCTTCGGCATAACCCAGTTCGTCGATTTCCGCGAGGGATCAACGAGTATGAATGCCCTGTTCGAGGAAGCGAACCATCTCGGCGCACTCATCTCGATCAATCATCCGGGCGCTCCCACCGGAGAAATCTGCATGGGTTGCGGATGGCAGGCACCCACTGACATGCGCCTGGTAAACACGATCGAGGCCGTGAACGGCGGTTCCGAAGAAGGATCGTACTCGGGAATTCCATTCTGGGAAAAGCAGTTGAATTCCGGCTACCGAATTCCCGCTATTGGAGGCAGCGACAACCACGACGCCCAGCTTCCTCCCGACCGCCTGGGCTCGATTGGCAGTCCGACGACGGTTGTGTATGCAAATGATTTGTCGGTTGCATCGATTCTCTCCGGCATGCGCTCGGGTCGAGTGTTTGTCGATCTCACCGGCTCGAAAGATCGCCTGCTCGATTTCACGGCGCGCGGTTCCGGGACTGAGACAGTGATGGGGGGAACAATGCACTCCCGCTCAGGCGAAGTTTTGGACTTGTCGGCGCACGTCATCGCGTGCAGCGGTTCGAAGCTGCGAATTGTTGTAGATGGAAAAGAATATCCTGCAATTCCTGACGCTACCATCAGTTCTGCGGATCAGACGCTTACCGCGAAATGGACCAGCGATGGAAAGCGACACTGGTTGCGCGCGGATGTGGTTTCCGATTCTGGGAAATTGGAGTTATTGGGAAATCCGATTTACGTGAATTTCCATGAATAGAGAAACAAGAATCAAACAGGACCTGCGGCCGCCCTCGGCCGGGTTTTTATCACGAGGCGACGAACTCTTGGTCCACCAATGGCTCTGAAGCAAGCAAATCAAAACCCGCGCGAGGGCGCGCGCCGGTCCGAGACGTTCGATGTAGCTCGACATCCACTCGCTCCAATGCGACTCATCTGGCTCAATTTCATTTTCATTATTCTTGTGATTCCGAGCGCCTTTGGCCAGCAACCCTTCCATCCCGGCTCGCGCACAGTAATGGATGCCCACAACTGCTATCCCTACGGCGAATGGTGGGACAACCGCATTGATCGCGCTCTCACGGCGAAGCCACCGCTGGCCATTGAACAGGACCCATATTGGTACGTCGATCCGCAAACAGGACAGGGCCGATCGGTGGTCGCACATGGAGCACCTTTGAGCGGCCACGAGCCGACGTTGGAACACTACTTCTTCGATCGCGTGCGTCCCATTATGGAGCACGCGCTGCGGGAAGGGAATCACGGCGATTGGCCGCTCATTACACTCAATCTCGATTTCAAAACGGAACAGCCTGAACATCTCGCCGCTGTGTGGCAACTAGTGAACAAATATCGGAGCTGGGTCACGACTGCTCCTAAATCGGGAGACGCAAGCAAAGTCGAGCCGTTCGACATTAAGCCGCTGCTGGTCCTGACCGGCGAGTCCGACGCTCAGCAGGTTGTCTTTCATGACCAGGTTCCAGTCGGAGAGCGATTGCTCGTCTTCGGAGCGGTGCACACGAACAAGCACGATCCGATGGCGGCGCCGGACGTAATCGAGCCGGAACCGGCGTCGAATTACAGGCGCTGGTGGAACAATCCCTGGTCGGTGGTCGAGCGTGGCGGGCAGAACCATGCAGGCGACTGGAGTAAAGAAGACGAGATTCGTCTGCGCGCTCTGGTCGAACATGCGCATGCGCAAGGCCTCTTTATCCGCTTCTACACACTCGATGGCGTCACGAAAGACGAATTGAGCTGCAATGGATGGTTCGCCAGCTACAACTTTGGGTCACTCGACGCTGCACAACAAAGGTGGCAGGCGGCGGCGCGGGCAGGCGTTGATTTCGTTGCCAGCGATCAATATGAAAGGCTGGCAAGCTTTCTGGCCTCGGTCGGTGGTAAGATGCCCGGTTCCTTCCGAACGAACCTCACTCTGAGGAGGCAGTATGGCAACAGCAACTCCGCTGCAAGTCCACAATGTAGTCACTGAATTCTTAGCAACTCCAAGAAAACTTCTCATCGATGGCAAATGGGTTCAGGCCCATTCGGGCAAGACGTTTGATTCCATCGATCCTGCAACCGGCGAGGTCCTCGCCCGCGTCGCTGAAGGCGACAAGGCCGACATCGATCTCGCAGTGAAAGCTGCGCGGCGCGCGTTCGAATCGGGTCCGTGGTCGAAGATGAGCGCCAGCGAGCGCGGACGCATCATCTGGAAAATCGGCGACCTCCTCCAGGAGAACCTGGAAGAATTCGCCGAGCTGGAAACACTAGACAACGGCAAGCCGCTCTCGGTCGCGCGCGTCGCGGATGTTCCGCTCGCCGCCGATCTCTTCCACTACATGGCCGGCTGGGCGACTAAAGTCGAAGGCAGCACAATTCCCATTGCGGGACCGTTTCTCGCCTATACGCGTCGTGAACCGATCGGCGTCGTTGGACAAATTATTCCCTGGAACTTCCCGCTGCTGATGGCTGCATGGAAGCTTGGTCCTGCACTTGCCACCGGCTGCACAGTCGTTCTGAAACCTGCAGAGCAGACTCCGCTCTCGGCGCTTCGTCTCGGCGAAATCGCTCTCGAAGCGGGGTTGCCGCCGGGAGTTCTCAACATCGTCACCGGATTCGGAGAGACCGCGGGCGCTGCTCTGGCCGCGCATCCGGATGTCGATAAGATCGCCTTCACCGGTTCGACGGAAGTCGGCAAACTGATCGTGCAAGCGGCTGCGGACAACTTGAAGAAGGTCACGCTGGAACTGGGAGGCAAATCGCCGAATATCGTCTTCGACGATGCCGATCTGAAGCAGGCCACGGCGGGAGCCGCCAACGCTATCTTCTTTAATCACGGACAGTGCTGCTGCGCCGGCTCGCGCCTTTTTGTTGAGGACAAGATCTTCGACAAAGTTGTCGAAGGTGTATCGGAGTCGGCGAAGAAGATCAAGGTTGGTCCGGGCATGAACGCAGACACCACGATGGGGCCGCTCGTTTCAGAAGAGCAGTTCCGTCGCGTGCGCGGCTACATGGAAGCTGGATTCAATGAAGGCGCGAAGGCGGTAGTCGGCGGCAAAACCGTCGGCAATCGCGGATACTTCGTCGAGCCAACTGTGCTGGTCAACACGAAGCCCACGATGAAGGTCGTGCAGGAAGAAATCTTCGGACCGGTCGTAACCGCGATGCCGTTCAAGAGCATCGACGAGATTGCCGCCGAAGCCAACAACACGACTTACGGTTTGGCCGCGGGTATCTGGACCAAGGACATCGCCAAAGCCCACTCGCTCGCGAACAAGCTGAAGGCCGGCACGGTGTGGATCAACTGCTACAACGTGTTCGACGCAGCCATGCCGTTTGGAGGCTACAAGCAGTCAGGCTGGGGCCGCGAGATGGGCAAAGAAGCCCTCGAACTCTACACCGAGACAAAGGCGGTGTGCGTTCGCATTAACTGATCATTACAGTCAATGACACAGGCTGGGCGAGAGCCCGGCCTTTCTTCTGCCAGGAACGGCCAAGGCGATCCTCATAACGTCTTGCTCGATTGTGCTTTTCTGTGCCGACAGCCGAAGCACGAGTTTCGCTGTGAACAGCGTAAAAAACAGCGTAGTGTTCGGAGTTTTGCTGTTTTCTGCCCATTTTTAGCAAATCTGGCAAAAAAAACAGCGAAGAGCAGCGTAAGAACAGCGTAATTAGTAGAGCCAGGCGATGTGGCTGGATTCGCCGTGGTTTACATCAAGTTCACGCTCAAAACCGCAGCCGCAATGCCAACAACAGCGTAAAAGCACGGAAGATCTTTCTTTACTGTAGGCTCCCACTTTTCCCAGCGGGCAGGATCGAGTGAGGCTACTCTGCCCTAAGGGTATGCATTGGATCGATAGCGGCGGCGCGCCGAGCAGGAATCCATGTTGCCACAAGCGCTACTCCGATCAACAGCGCACATGCCGCACTCAGCACCAGAGGATCGGTGGGCGATACGTCGTACAGAAAATTGCGGACAACGCGAGCGCCGAGCGATGCTCCAACCAGACCAATTGCGCATCCGAAGGCCACCCGCCGCATGGTCTGCATGGTAATCCAGGCTTTTACGTTTTGCGGCGGCGCTCCCAGCGCCAGACGCACCGCGATTTCGCCTTTGCGCGACGCAACCGCGTAAGCTGCGACACCAAACACTCCCAATGCCGCGAGGAAGATCGCCAACCCGGCGAAAATCGAGAGCAGCAACGTGAGGAACTGGCGCTGCTGCAGACTCTGCGCGACGTAGTAGCTCATCGGATGAATGCGAACCGGAATTTCCTTGTCGAGACTCTGGATCGCATTCTCCGCCGTTGCGGCCATGCTCTCCGGATTTCCGGCAGTTCGCACCATCAATACCATCGCATTCTGCTGATGTTGTTTCTCAGGAAAGAAGATTTCCGGATCAATTTGGGAATCGAGCCCATATTGTTTCGTGTTCTCGACCACGCCTACGATTTGCAGCATGTCTCCAGGTTCACCGCGTCCACCGAAATGAACTGTGTGTCCGACGGCATCTCCCGCAGGCCACCATTTGCGCGCGAAGGCCTGGTTGATGACTGCGACGTGCGGCGAAGAATCCGAGTCCGTCGGCAGAAATGGGCGTCCGGAGATCAGGCGAATGCCTGCGGTGAGGAAATAGTTTTCGTCAGCGATATTGAAGTTCGCGTCGGGCAGATTGGCGTCGTTCGGACCGGTCCTTCCCGGAATGGAATAGAAATAATCGCCGCATTCTCCTGCCAGAGGAGGTGTACAGACGTTTCCGACGTCCGTTACTCCGGGCAGCGCCCGCAACTTTTCTTCGGCCGATGAGAAGAAAGCCTGACTAGCCTGCTGAGTTTTGTATTTGTCGCCGCTGAGGATGATATCGAGAGCCAGCAGATGGTCAGGCCGAAAGCCTGGATTGACGGCCAGAGTGCGCCGCAAGCTCTGCAGCAGCAGGCCGCTTGCAGCAGCGAGGACGATGGTGATCGCTACTCCGCCGACCAGCAGAGCAGAGCGCAAGCGTTGTCGCCCGCGTCCTGCGTAAGACGAAGTGGAGTGACTCCGCAAGGCCTGTTCAGGAGCAATCCGCAACGTTGCCCATCCGGGCAACACCCCACAAATCAACGAGACGCAAAGCGTCACAGCAAACGCAAATCCCAAAACGGGCCATTGGATCGCGGTTTCATCTAAACGAGGAATGTTCGAAGGTCCGAGGCGCAGCAAGAACGGCAAAGAGAAATATGCGATCGCTACTCCGCACGCTCCTGCAAGCAATGCGAGCCATATGCTCTCGCCGAGGGATTGTT
>DATEMI010000562.1:0-3973 GCA_035275665.1 Terriglobales bacterium
GAACCGGGAGCACGGGAGAGACTCCTGACGGGCTGGAAGAAGTATCAGGGACAGGTTTACGACTGGCGGATCCTTGGGCAGTTCCTTCGCGATCTACACGCTCGTCCACAAGTGAAACCTGAGCAAGTATTTGAAGTCTCAGAAGACCCCAAGGACCATGTTGTAAACGTGTACATTACCTTGGTCCGACCAATCTTCTAGTTTGTGGGCTCGAGCCGAATGCCGGCTGCCGAACGCCGACTGCCTCTTTGTTTTACACTTGAAAGATAAGGAGTCGCAGCACCCAGTGGCGATTTACCTCCCTGGAACCCAGGAAGAGCAGGAACTCGCGCTCGATGAACTTACGCCGCGCGAGATTGTAGCCGAGCTCGACAAATACGTTGTTGGCCAGAACGCCGCCAAACGCGCGGTGGCTATTGCGCTGCGCAATCGCATGCGCCGGCAGAAGCTCTCGCCTGAATTGGCGGAAGAGATCATGCCGAAGAACATCATCATGATCGGCCCGACGGGCGTTGGAAAGACAGAGATCGCCCGTCGTCTGGCGCGGCTAGCCAACTCGCCATTTCTGAAGGTCGAAGCTTCGAAATTCACCGAAGTCGGATATGTGGGTCGCGATGTCGAGTCGATGATCCGCGATCTGGTCGAGATCGCCATCGACATGGTACGCGAGGAGCGCCTCGAAGAAGTCGAAGACAAGGCTGAGCTGAATGCTGAGGAGCGTTTGCTCGATCTTCTGCTACCGCCGACAGCGCCCACCCAGCCGACCGCTGGGCTTGCGCTTGGGACTGGTGACGGAGAACACGGAAGCGATTCGCAATCGCGCACACGCGAGAAGCTGCGTCAGCAACTGCGTGAGGGCAAGCTCGACGAGCGCATAGTTGAACTCGACGTCCGAGAGCGTTCTACGCCTGCGTTCGAAATCATCTCCAATCAGGGCATCGAGGAGATGGACATCAATATCAAGGACATGCTGCCCAACATCTTCGGCCAGCGCACGAAGAAGCGAAAGATGAAGGTGAGCGAAGCCTTCGAGTACCTGATCCAGGAGGAGGAACAGAGACTGATCGATATGGATCAAGTCACGCGTACAGCCGTGGAGCGTGTGGAGCAGTCGGGAATTGTCTTCCTCGACGAAATCGACAAAATTGCCGGCCGAGAGGGCGGTCACGGCCCCGACGTTTCGCGCGAAGGCGTTCAGCGCGACATTCTGCCCATTGTTGAAGGTACGACGGTAAATACGCGCTATGGCATGGTCCGCACCGATCATGTCTTGTTCATCGCCGCCGGAGCTTTCCACGTTTCGAAACCGAGTGATCTCATTCCGGAACTGCAAGGACGCTTCCCAATTCGAGTCGAGCTCCAGTCGCTCACCATCGAAGACTTCATCAAGATTCTCACTGAGCCGAAGTCATCGCTGGTGAAGCAGTACACCGCGTTGCTCGAGACCGAGAATCTGAAGCTCGAATTCACGCGAGATGCTCTGGACGAAATCGCGCATTTCGCGTTCCGCGTAAACGAATCGACGGAGAATATCGGCGCGCGCAGGCTGCACACGATCATGGAACGCGTTCTGGACGAAATCAGCTTCTCCGCGCCGGAGATGGCGAAGGAAAACAAAGACAAAGTCGTGATTGACTCGGACTACGTGAAGAAGATGGTTGCTGATATCGCCAAAGATCAGGATTTGTCGCGGTACATCCTGTGACGCTTTGCACATACCAGAGTAACGGAACTGGCGGCGGTAGCCGGTGGATCGGAGGTCGAGGAATGGCGAACTCCGAGGGTATCGCTGCAGCGAGCGGCAATGGGATAACGCAGCCGCAACGACATGCGGCTGCCCCACCGCTTAGCACCCCAGCAACCGCGAAAGCGGCGCTTGCTGGGGACCCCGCCTACTGCGGCGGTTCTGTTGTTTAACGGTTGACGACACAACCTGAGTACCCGGAGAATAGAACTCCCTGAGGTCATAATCCCATGCTTGCTTATCTGTTCATCGTCATTGCGGTTGCAGTTCGGCTACTGCCCCACCCTTGGCATTTGACTCCTATTGGCGCTGCCCTCCTCTTTTTTGGAGCCAAGCGGCCGGTGCGCGAATGGATCGCTCCGCTCGCTGTTCTCGCAGCAACGGACGTTTATCTGACGACGATGCAGTACCACATGCATGTTTCCGTGGATCACCTCGTGACCTGGGCTTGGTACCTGGCCGCTTTGGGTATTGGATACATGCTGGTGCGTACAGTGGATCCGCTGCGTGTAGTGGGAGCATCTTTGGCCTCGGCTACCTCGTTTTTTTTGGTAAGTAACTTCGCTGTGTGGATTTTCGGGAATATGTACGCAAAAAGCTTCGCTGGATTGGTGCAGTGCTACACCATGGCGATCCCGTTCTTTCGCGGAACCTTTGCTTCTGATTTGATCTATACGCCGGTCCTGTTCAGCGTGCCTTATGCGTTGAAGCTGATCGAGAGAAAAACGGCTGAAGCGCGCATGAGAGGATGACGTGGAGCCGGCCACCCTCGGCCGGGTTTTTTTCGGCGCTTCAAATGAAGCAGCTTGCGCTCAGGTGAAAGCGTTTTCGCCTGATGACGCCCGCTACTCTTAGGCTATCCAAGAACTGTCATCCTGAAGGCCGTCTTTTGGCCGAAGGATCTCCTGCAATGTCTGAGCCCAAAAACGCAATTTAATGGTTCTAACCGCGAACTTGACGTTCATGGGCCAAGAGCCTGGAAAGGGCAATTCAATTTGGGACATTTCGGGAGATCCTTCGCGGAAAAGACGCGCTTCAGGATGACAAATCATTGAGAGCATCGGTAATCGGTAAGAAGGGCATTACAGCCCGATAGACTCATGCCCCGAGATGAACATCGGGCACAGTAGTTGAAATGGTCTAGGTTTCCAGGTGAGACACAATAGCCGGGCGAGGGAGCCCGGCTCACGTTGGGACTACCCGTGGCTTCCGTTCGAGGTTGGCCCGCCGTTTTCGAGTTCTCGCAGAGCGGCTCGTGTTTTAGCCAGGAGTTGTTCCAATTCGGCGTACCGCCGCCGGAGTCCCTCTACAACATTGGCTGGAGCTTTTGCGAGGAAGCTCTCGTTACCGAGCTGACGTTTGGCGTTGGCGTGTTCTGATTTGAGCTTCTTCTCCTCTTTGGACAGGCGATCATATTCGGCGGCAACATCGATTTTTCTCTCATACACAATCGCCAGTTCATAGGCATTTCTGGTTTGCACGCCAGGTATTTTCGAGATGCTCTCGCGGGCAAATTCGATTGTGCTGATCGAGCCGCGTGCGCGTAGGAACTCGGCGCTGCTTTCGATGAGTCTGCGAACTGCAGCATCCGCTGTGAAAACGCGAATCGGTACCTTTTCTCGTTGTTCAACCTTCAGCTCTACGCGACGATTGCGAATGTCGGACAGTAGTTCTCGCAAAGTCTCGACTTCTTCAATAGTGCGCTTCTGCTCTTTGGTCAACTGTTGCCCAGTTGGGAACCGAGTAAGCGCGATCGACGCCGCCGGCGCTTTTTGGTCGTATAGGGCATGCCAGATTTCTTCTGTAATGAAGGGCATAAAGGGTGAGAGCAAGCGCAAAGAGCCTTCGAATACTTTAACGAGATGATTCAGCGCCTGCTTGCCTGAATCCTTTCGATCACCTGAAAAATCCAGACGAAGCTTCACCGCTTCGATGTACAGATCGCAAAGATCACCCCAGAAGAACTGATAAACGAGATTGGCGGCCTCGTGAAAACGGTATTCCTCTAATGCTTTATTTACTTCGCGAGCGGTGTCCTGGAATCGAGCTTCGATCCAGCGATCGATCAGATCGGGGGACATCGACGGAGCTTCACTCGCAATAAGTTCCTTGAGACCGCTCTCGCTCCACACCGCCTCCTCGCTCGCCTTATCAATGTTCATGAAGAGAAAGCGGGCGGCATTCCAAATCTTGTTGGCGAAATTCCGGTAACCCTCGGTACGGCTCTCG
>DATEMI010000563.1:0-13335 GCA_035275665.1 Terriglobales bacterium
GCAAGCTACCTTGGCCGCAAGTGCCGCGTCGGCATGCAGGGTTGCGGAGTCGTCTTCGTGCTGAGGCGAGCTCTCAAGCCAGCTTTGAATTGTTGTGAGCGAATCAGTGCTGATCTGTGAGAAGCGGATACCTGTAGCCATTTCGTCACTCCAGGCGATTACGCCTGAGGCTTCGATCTGCATCTCGGAATCGGGAAGCGTGAATCGCAATTGCGTCTCGCCGCCGACATTCAGATCTGCACTTCCATACAGGCTTACGCCCGCTTCGCTGATGTCGCGTGCCGCGCCACTACGGCCGGGCAGGAGCTCAATCCGGGTGTGCATCGGCAGAGGCTTTCTGGATGCGCTGCGACGCTCGTTCTCGATATAAGGAAGACGTGCTGCTTCGGCAGATGTGGCCATTCAACGTCTCGCGAGTTTACGGAAATTGCTTGGCGGTTGCCCACGCATTGGGTGTGGACGTCGGTTGGGTGGAGGTTTGCGGCTTCGCCCCCCCAGCGGCACTGAATACTTGGACGGGCGTGGCTGGGCCGGTGCGTCCGGCATCTTCCAGCAGCTTGGCACTGAGCCGCAGGGCTTCAATCTCATGCTGGATACGCTGCAGTTCGGCTTCTTTTTGACGGATTACTTCGTAGATATCTTTCATGCTTGCTTTCGTAACCGAGTAGTTAAGATCTAGGTGGGGGTAGGTAAGCGCATCATCACCCACTCTGGGATGGAAATCAATAGGAAATCACGGCTGCTTGGGTCGGGCAGGCGAATTTGAGCGCGAAGTTGAGGAGAAAGCTCGATATCAGTAATAACTAGTGTATTACTCTCCCGATCTACTATTACGCTATCGACATCTGGCCGATGCATTTGCAGGAACGCGCAACGAAGAAGAGCTATAGAGCACTTGTGATACAACTGAAACGTGGCTTACTTTCTCGCGATTGACGGTGGCGGTACGAAAACTGAGTGCGTCGTGGGCGACGAGCGCAATGTGCTCGCGTCAGCGGTCGGCAGCACGATCAAAATTAAGAAGGTCGGAAACAAAGCTGCCGCTGAGGTTCTGCAATCTGCAATCAATGACGCGTGCAAGCAGGCCAACATCCGGCCTGATCAATTTTCCCGCACATGCATCGGACTCGCCGGGTCCAGCATTCCCGAAGTGAGCCAGTGGACGCGCGCTACACTAATGCAACTCGTAAGTGGGGAATTGATCACGGTAAATGACACCACGATCGCGCATCACGCTGCCTTCAATGGGGGACCTGGAGTGCTGGTGATTGCCGGAACCGGTTCGAACGTCCTGGGGATCAACGAACGAGGAGAGAGCGCGCGGGCCGGAGGATGGGGTCCCATCATTTCCGACGAAGGTTCCGGTTTCTGGATCGGCAGGACTGCCGTCGCGCAGTCCATGAGAGCGCACGATGCCGGTCGCTCAACCGAACTGCTGTCTGCGATCATGCACGCCTGGAGATTGGGCAGCAGAGAAGAAGTAGTGGCGATGGCAAATTCCAATCCTCCGCCCGATTTTGCTGCGCTCCTTCCTGCCGTTCTCCAATGCGCCGATGCGGGGGACGCGCTCGCGCGAGAAATTCTATCGTCGGCCGCGAACGAACTGGCGCAGCTTGCGCGCATTGTTGTCCGCAAATTGTGGAACGGAGATGGGAAAATTCGCATCGCGTTGACTGGCGGCGTATTTGCGCATTCCGGGCAGATACGGCAGATGTTTTCCAATGCCATTGGAGCCGAGCGCCGCGGCATCGAGGTGAATCCCGAGCCGGTGCATCCCGTAATGGGAGCGCTGGCGATGGCACGGGAGCCAAGCGTAATACCGTAGAGACTTCCTGTCGGCAGGCCGATAGAATGCCTCTGCATGACCGGATTCGGCACAGCTCAGGGCAAAGCACAACCGCTGTCGGTGTCGCACCCATCGGCTGCGGTGCCGGAGCTGATTGCGAGCGTCTTCCCAGAGGATCTGCTGGCCGCCGCTGGCCACGCCAGCCTGGAGGAAGACCAGGCATTAGCCTTGTTGCATCGCAATGACCTTCCTTCCACGGCATTCGAAGCATTGGCTCGCAACCCGGTTGCGATTAAGAGCCGAAAAACGTTGCTGAAGCTCGTGCAGCATGCGCGGGTTCCACGTCATGTCGCTCTTCCATTGCTGCGCCGCCTGTTTGCTTTCGAGCTGATGGATGTTGCCTTATCTCCAACCGCAGCGGCTGACCTGAAGCTCGTGGCTGAGCAACTGCTGATCGACAAGCTCGAGGCTATTTCTTTCGGCGAACGGATCAACATGGCGCGTCGTGCTTCGGCGGGCATAGCCAGCGCATTGCTGCTTCAGGATGAGCGCACAGTGATCGAAGCCGCGCTGCAGAATCCGCGCATGATCGAAGCCAGCATAGTAAAAGCCGTCAGTGCTGCCGACAGTCCGGGTACGCTTATCGAAATTCTTGTCGAACACACGAAGTGGTCGCTGCGACGCGAGATTCAGCTCGCTGTTCTGCGTCGGCCGGAGACTCCCGAGCCGATCGTGATGCGGATTGCTCGAGCACTTCCCCGGCCAGTGATCTACGAATTGCTGAAAGAGCTCCGCCTTCCAGAGCGGAAGGCCGAGCTGCAACGGTGTTTGCTCGAAAAGTAGTTGGGTCTGCCTACGCCGCAATTCTGGCGGCGGGCTTGAGTTCCACTTTGATCCAGCCCGGCTGGCGCGTATCGAAAGCTTTGTAGGCATCGAGCGCGCTGATCATGGGCTCAGTTTGCGTGAGGACCTTTTCGGGATCGAGCACGCCGATCAAGACTTTGTCGAGCAACATGGGAATGTATTTGCGATGATTGCAATTTCCCATTTTGAGAGTGAGATTCTTTTCCATCGCCGCACCGATGGGAAAGCTCTGTGCCGTTTCAGGATAAACGCCGATAATCGACAGCGTTCCCGCTTTGGCAATCGCTTCCGTAGCCCAGCTCAGCACCTGAGACGGAGCGTCCCCAGGATGCCAGTTCCCGTTGCTGACGCCTCGCTTAGGAGCAACCATGCGGCGCTCGGCTGCATTCTTCGGCGTCTTCATTGAGCCTTTCATCGCGGCAGGGCCATGGTGTGGACGATTGGCATCGACTCCGACCGCGTCGATGACGCGATCCGCGCCGATTCCTCCGGTAAAGCCCTTCAATGCCTCGACCGGATCCTCCTTGTCATAATTGATGATCTCCGCGCCTTGGTCTTGAGCCATTTCCAGGCGAGACTGAATGGCATCGATGGCGAAGATGCGACCGGCGTTCATCAGCTTGGCGCAGGCAATCACGAATTGCCCGACGGGTCCGCATCCGAAGACTGCGACCGTATTACCGGAGCAGATCTCGGCCAACTCTGCAGCCATCCAGGCAGTCGGCACGATATCGGAAATGAGGATCGCCTGATCGTCCGAGATCCCCTCGGGAATCTTCACGAGTCCTACGTTCGCAAACGGAACACGAGCGTACTCGGCTTGAAGTCCATCGAAGGGCCCGGTCGATTGCGGTCCACCGAAGAAGGCGGTACCGGCGTCGGGTCCGTTAGGGTTAGCTTTGTCGCATTGCGCGTAGTAGCCATCGCGGCAGTAGGAGCAATTGCCGCAGGCGATGGTCGAGGGGATGACGACGCGATCTCCCGGCTTCAAGTTGCGAACGGCGCTGCCCACTTCCTCGACGATGCCAACGCCTTCGTGTCCCAAAATGGTTCCCGGTTTCATGCCGGCCATAGTGCCACGCACCATGTGAAGATCGGTTCCGCAGATGGCACTTGCGGTGAGGCGAACGATGGCATCGTTAGGTTTCTGAATTTCTGGTTCCGGCAGGTTTTCGAGCCGGATGTCGCCGACTCCGCGGAATACGACTGCTTTCATTGAGAGTTCCTTTCTGCTGGGAAGAGGGTTAAGCGACTTTGCGGTTGCGTGCTGTGGCTTCAGCAAACAGCTTGAGCATCTCGCGATTGAAGGCGGGGATGTCGTCGGGTTTGCGGCTGCTGACCCAGTTGCGATCCACGAGCACCTCGGCATCTTGCCATTTGGCGCCAGCGTTGCGCAGGTCGTCCTGAATCGTGTGATAGCTGGTGATGTTCCGGCCGCGCATCAGCCCGCTCGATACCAGCAGCCATGGTCCGTGGCAGATCACGGCAATGGGTTTGCCTACACTGTCGATGGCTTTCGCGAACTGCTGCGCTTTCGCTACGACGCGGAGAGCGTCGGCATTGAGTGCTCCTCCTGGAAGCAGGAGAGCGTCGAATTCCGATGGATCAACCTGGTCCAGACTCTTGTCTGCTTTGTACTTCTTGGATTTGTCGTGATGCTGAAAGGCCTGAATGTCGCTCCCGTTCGGCGAGATGACCGTGACCTGTGCTCCGGCTTTTTCCAGTGCCTCTTTAGGTTTTACGAACTCCGGTTCTTCTACTCCGTCGGTGAGCAATACTGCAACGTGTACGCCTGCGAGATCCTCTGCCATTTTCTCAGCCCCTGTGTGATTGCTTTTGCACGGCCAGCTGTTTCGGCGGAGCCGTGCTTACTTGAGTTGGAGGATCAGAAAGACAGCGAGGTTGACATGGAGATCAGGGATTCGAGGTGCGGAGTTACTCCACGGATTGCGATTCTTGAACTCAGCTTTATTCGGACGACTATCCGAATCTTTGATGGGTTTGCCAGAACTCTGCCCAGGGCAGGCGAGGAGAGCCGCAGACGAAAATGTCGGGATGATAGCGGCTTTCTTCGTTGTCGACTCCTTCCGAGTTGGTGTTATGACCGGCGAGGCGGCAGGAGGTGAAGTTCTTCTCGACCCATTCGGCTGAGTTGCCCACCACGATCAGTGTCGATGGCGGCGGCGTCGGGTATCCGCGCAGCCATGCCGAGTTCGTCATAGAGATCGGTGCTGGCAAATTGTAAGCACGACCGAGGAGCTCGATTGCGCCCTGTTCACCATAGTTGCCGACCAGAATGCCGACACTGGCGCGTTGATCCAGAGGCAGCGAATCGCGAATACTCACGACATTCTTGACGAGCTCGTTCCAGCCGATCTCCTCGCGCAAGTCTCCGTTGCTCTTCAAGGCGCGATCACGCAGCGGACCGCTTGAAGTCCAGGGAACCAGGATGGTGCTCGCGTACGCTCCTCCGGCGATGAGAGCGACCAAATAGACCGCGGCAGCAGGTTTCAACCAGTGCTGGCCAGACCGACGAATCCAACTCTCCATCATCACCGCGCCCATGGCCAGCAGCATGGGATAAACCGCTCCCGGATAATAGCCGCGGCCTTTGGAAGCCCAGAGTATCAAAACGGGAATTACCGCCATCCATGCCAGAGTTCGGAAACGCGCACTGCGGAAAAGTCCGATGAGGCCGGCGATCCAAAGCGGAATGGAGACTGGATTGGCATTGAGAAGCTGGGAGCTCCAATAACCTTCTGCGCGTCCCTCGCCGACATCGCGCGTGTGGATGTGGTGCAGGAACTGCAATGAGAGGAAGTGATGGCGTACCTGCCAGATGAAATTGGGCAGAAGGATGAGAAGCGCAATGCCGGCTCCAGCCCAGAACCAGCGAGTCAGCAGAAAGCGGCGTGCAGGTGTGAGCAGCAATCCGAGCAGCACCCCGCCGAGATAGAAGAACATCGTATATTTCGTCTGCAGGCCAATGCCAACCACCGCGCCTATCGCCAGACACCAGCGCGGATTCTCCGTCTTGAGCAGACGGACGACGAAGTAAGCGACCAGGACCCAGCATAAATAATCGAAGGAGGTGTACTGAAATTCCGTTCCCTCGAACAGGGCCAACGGAGCAACCGCGACCGCCAGCGCCGCCGTTGCCTGAGCTAGGCGTCCGCCGCCCAATTCCCATGCCGTCAGTCCAGTGATAAAGATCGCTGTGCACTGCGCTATCACGGAGAAGAGCCGTAATCCGACTAGAGATAATCCGAAGAGTTGAAGCCCAATTCGCTCGAGGAATGGCGTCAACGGAGGATAGGGAACGAATCCCCAATCCAAATGAAGAGCATCGGAGAGTGTCTGAAGTTCATCGCGATGAAAGCCGTAGCGCTGGTTGGTAAGCAAATGAAGAACTGCAATTCCCAGCGCAATCAGGGCGACAACAGCCGTGGCGCGCGGTGTATACGAATCTGAAAATGTGAGTTCGCGGGCTACGTTCGGGGTCGCCATCTGCATGTGCCGGCACTTGGAGGCTTGAGGCTGTCCAAGGTTACCTCAGAGATACGAGTAGCGGCTCGCGTAAGTTCATCGACGCGAGCACGTACATTGCCGACAGCCGCTGGTTTCAATTCAGGATGAGTTCTCGTTGGGCCATCGCCCGCAGTTTGCACACTTCGGTCGGAATGCCTGACTGAGAAGCTGTCTGTTTTGTTTCGATTGCATAGGGGGCAGCGAGTTTAGGGCAGGTTATGTCGGCAATATGTCTTTCGTAATCTTCGGAGAACGGAGAAGCGCCGATATTATCAGCGCATGGCGACGGCAACCTCCGCCCAATCCTCCACAGGTTTCGCACGCAAGCGCCGCTGGGAACGCAGCGGCATCGACGTGCCCATTCGCCTGATCTTCTGGAACTCGCTGCACACGGCCAAGATCGTGGAAGCCCGCGGACGCGACATGAGCGAGGGCGGCATGGCCGTGTTCGCCGGCGTTGAACTGCGCATCGGCGACATTGTCGAAGTGGAGTTCACGCCTGCGTACTCCGGCCAGCCCATGCGAGTGAAGGCCGAAGTTCGAAATCGTCGCGGCTATTCGTATGGCATCGAATTTCTCGTGGAGACCGATGAAGAGCAAAGTCAGGCCACGCGCTTGCGCGAGCTGCTGATCTCGGCGAGCGGGAAAACGAAGATCTAACGAGCAATAAGCGATAGGCCTATTGGTCTTACTGCCTACTGCTTATTGCCTAAATCTTAACGCGTTAATGAATCGTGCGCGTTTTGCGCGACATGTAATCCATCAGCAGATACTGCCCGAGAGTATGAGGGGTGGTGAAATAGGCCTTTCCGCGGCACATCTCTGTCACCTCCTGGACGAACTGAATCAGCCCAAAATCCGACGCGAGCATGAAGGTGTTGATCATGACGCCTGCGCGCTTGCAGCGTGAGACCTCTTCGAGGGTCTGACTAACGACGAGAGGATCAAGTCCGAACGCATTTTTGTAGATGCGTCCATCTTCGAGCGTGAGCGCCGAAGGCTTGCCGTCAGTAATCATGATGATCTGCTTCATGTCCTTGCGCTGGCGCTCGAGGATGCGCTGCGCCATCCGCAGACCTTCGCGTGTATTTGTGTAATACGGGCCCACTTTCACGCGCGCGAGTTGCGATAACGGCAGCTCCTCTGCGGAGTCGTGAAATAGCACTAGGGAGAGGGAGTCACCTGGATATTGCGTCCGGATGAGCTGCGAGAGCGCCATTGCGACTTTCTTCGCTGGCGTGAAGCGGTCTTCTCCGTACAGGATCATCGAATGCGAGCAGTCGAGCATGAGCACCGTGGCACATGAGGACTGATATTCGCACTGGTGGACCTGAAGATCTGAGTACTCGAGTTCAATGGGAACTTTGAGACCGTCGCGCTGAATGGCGTTCGACAACGTGGCGGTGATGTCGAGATTCAGCGTGTCGCCGAACTCGTACGCTCGCGATGCGCCGCTCGACTCGATGCCGGTTGCCATGTCGCGAGTGTCATGCCGTCCGAAACTCGATTTGCCGAGCGAGCCTAAAAGATCGCGCAGGGTGCGATAGCCGAGGAAGTCGAGTCCTTTGTCGGTGACTTCGAACTTTACCTGCGCCTGCTGCTGTTCGTCGGTTTGGCCCGGAACGCTCGATTGCCGTGATTGGTCAAAGGGCTGATCGATGCTGATGTAGTCTTCCTGCTCCATGCGCTCGATCAGCTTTTCGATGAGTTCATCGAGCTGACCTTCGGCACGCATCTGTTCGAGGCGCTCACGCATGTTCTCATCTAGCAACTCTCCGGCTTCGAGCGCCTGCTGAATGGCCTGCCGCAGTTCGTCGAGAGTCTGCTCGCCATCATTGAATTCGTAGGAGTACCAGGAATCCTGAAAGCCACTCTGCAGCAGATAATCGGACAGAGCGCTGAGCAGGTCATCCATGCTCATCTCAGAGACTGGATCGGGAACGTACTTCGAATATTTTATGAACTTCGTGGGACACCTCTGGGCAGCTACTACTGCATTTTACCCGTCCACACCTGAAGGTAGACATGGCTGATCAGTTTCGACAGGAACGCTACGTCGATTGTTTCCGGCAACGGCGAATTTGTCGCCTCACTCTTAGCCTGGTTGATGAGCAATGTTGCTTCTGAAATCAGCTTATCCAAAGACCATGCACCCTGGCGAATTCTGATGAGCAGCTCTTTTTCGGGCCTGGGGAAGCTGATATTTCCGGTGCGCATCAGCTCGATAGCCTCGTATAACAGCCGGATCGAGTGCATACCGGCTTTGGTGTCGTAGCCGAACTCTGACTCTAGTTCGGGCCGTTGACCTTTCTTGCCACGACCCCGCTCACCTGTAAGCCTTCCCAGCTGTGCGTCTACGAATCCGATGAATTGCTGTATGTGAGTCCGCGCCAGAAATCTCTCACGGCTGGCATGGATCGTTTCCCATAACGGACGAAGTGGAGTTTTCGATTCATTCTTCGCGAAAAGGAAATGGAGACAGGTGGGATTTCCTTTGGCTGCGAGTTTCGCCCATTTACGCAACGTGTACAGCGTGACGTCGACATCATCGGCGGTATTACGGCGATCATTCCCGGCCGTGCTCCAGACAAAATGCTCGTACGGAGCCTCTATGCCAATAGATCGTTCCACTGGCTCCAGGAACAAACCGTAAATATCGTGGT
Organism: Terriglobales bacterium; assembly: GCA_035275665.1. Classification (GTDB taxonomy): domain Bacteria; phylum Acidobacteriota; class Terriglobia; order Terriglobales; family Acidobacteriaceae; genus Gp1-AA112. Next base: position 8,842 of record DATEMI010000563.1, read on the forward strand.
CGTCGGTACCGCCGACCTTGGCGCCGTGGAGTTCCGATCCTCCGACAAACAAGTGGAACAGGCGTTCCGGATATGGGAATTCAGTTGCTGAAATGTATTCCGATAACGTTTTGAGCTGTGGCTTAGCCTGCATGAGTTCTGAGTGCCACGCCAGACTAGTTATACGGTCTTCGGTTCCGAGCCGGGACTTCCTCACGACTTGGAGCTTTCTCTGCGTGGCGCTGCTTGTCTGGTGCCATGAAGACTCGCTCCTCGCTGCGGCCGATGCGCTTGTGTGCGTAGAGCCCTTCGAGCAGGAACTCTGCGCCCGAGACGATAATCTCGGCTTTGTCTTTCGGCTTGACGCCGACTGCGCTCAGCTTCTCCGAGAGACCTTGAATGTGCTTGAGACCATCCATCAGCTCGGCCGAAGGAGCGGTGTCACTGAACTTGAGCTGGCCGCCAAGGTCGAACCACTGGATGATCTGCTGCATGTTGCCATCTTTAAAGTATGTGTCGAAGGTTCGAGCGACTGCGAGACGAATTAGATCGCGGACGACAGTATCGGCCCCGCGCAGCTCACCTTCGTATTCAAGTTCGAGCTTGCCTGTGATCGCAGGCATCGCGCCATAGATATCACTCACGCGGGGAACAACGGTGCTCTCGCCATTGCGCAGCGCACGACGTTCGGCATTCGAGATGACGTTTTCCATCGCCGAGATCGGCAGCCTCTGGCTCACGCCAGAACGTCTATCAACCCGTTTGTCTTCTCTCGCGGCGAAGGCGATCTGCTCGACAATCTCGCGGATGTACTGCGGCACGTAGAGTGGATGACCGTTGCGCTCAGTCCAAGCTTCCTGCTGTGTGATAGCAACGCCTTCATCAAGTGTTCCGGCGTAGTGCGTGCGAATCTCCGAGCCAATGCGATCTTTCAGTGGCGTGACGATCTTTCCGCGAGCGGTGTAGTCTTCTGGATTCGCGCTAAATACCAGCGCCACATCCAGGTTCAATCTGACCGGATAACCCTTAATCTGCACGTCGCCTTCCTGCATGATGTTGAAGAGCGCAACCTGAATCTTGCCCGCAAGATCCGGAAGTTCATTGACGGCGAAGATGCCACGATTGGCGCGCGGCAGCAGTCCGTAATGGACCGTGAGTTCGCTCGCGAGATCGAGACCGGCACGCGCGGCTTTAATGGGATCGATGTCGCCGATCAGGTCAGCAACTGTGACGTCTGGCGTGGCGAGTTTTTCCACGTACCGCTGGGCCGGTGTGAGGTATGCCATCGGGGTGGCCTCCCCCTTTTCGGCGATTAAGTTGTTGCAGCGGCGGCACAGCGGATCGTAGGGATTGTCGTGAATCTCGCAATCCATTACATATGGCAAATGTGGGTCGAGCAGCCCAGTCAGCGCGCGCAGGATGCGGCTCTTGGCCTGTCCGCGCAGCCCAAGGAGGATGAAATTGTGTCGCGAAAGTACGGCGTTAATCAACTGCGGCACGACTGTGTCGTCGTATCCAACGATGCCGGGAAAAATTGCTTCTCCAGTCTTCAGCTTCTGAATGAGGTTGTCGCGCAGCTCATCCTTTACGCGACGAGTTTTCAACCGTTTTTCACTAAATTCACTTCTGCGAAGTTCGCCAAGACTGGTAGGGAGGGTCATTACGGACGGGGTCACCTCAATGAAAATTATACGCGGGGAAAAAGCGATCGATCACCAATAGGCAGGAGGCAATAGGCTGAAAGCGATGAGCGATACGTGAATGGGCCCCGTCTATCGCCTCTTGCTTAACTGCTTCTACATTACATGTCCGTTCGATCCGCTCTTCTTTTTCGCCTGCATCATCTTTTGCAATTTGGGAATAATCGCTTCGTAATATTCGATCAAGGTGGACAAACGCTTCGTTTCGGTGGGCATCGCCAGAATCGTCTGCTTGAAGTCGAGATCGACAGGAAGTTGTGAAATCAGATAGAACGAGAGGAATTCGTCGGGAGGATCCAGTGTGGGGATCGTCTGTCCGCTGGCCGCCATCAGTAGTAGGGTGTGATGAAGATCGAATGCTTTTTTCTTTTCGCCTGAATCGGCGTCGAGGCCATCTGTCAGAAAAGTGACGTCGGCCTGGAGAAATGAGCGGGCCTGATTCAATTCGACGATCTCGAAGCGTCGCAAGCCGCGAGTAACAATGTCCATTCTTCCGTCGTCGTATTTCTTTACGACCGTCGCTACTTCAGCCGAGCAGCCGATCTGGGCGAGCCCATCCTCCACTGCTCGTACCACGCCGAAAGGTGCGTCACGCTCCAGACACTCGCCGATCAGCTCTTTATAGCGCGGTTCGAAGATATGCAGCGGCAGAGCCATGCCGGGGAAGAGCACCACATCGAGCGGGAAGAGGGGAAGAAGTTCGCTCACTACCCGATTCTAAACGAGCGTCATTCGCGCGAGCTTTATCACGGCATGGGATAAGAGCGATCTTCTAGTATGTAGCTCTTGGTGAATAATCCAGTCATGCGTTGCATCGATCAGGTGGTAGTCATTACCGGCGCTTCCATGGGAATTGGCGAGGCGTTGGCACGTGCTTTCGCTCGCGAAGGTGCTCAGGTTGTAATGAGTTCACGGAACCCGTCGGCAATCGAAGAAGCGCGGATCAGGGTGGGATTCCTCCACAGAACGAGAACAATTACGTGCGACGTCCGCGACCGCAATCAGATTCTTTCACTCGTTTGTCAAACACGCGACCAATTCGGGAAGATCGATGCTTGGGTGAATAATGCAGGTTACGGTCTGCTGGATTCGGTTGCGTCGATGTCTATGGATGAATGCCGACGAATCTTCGACACGAACCTGTTTGGCGCGATCGAGTGCATGCAGGCGGTGATTCCAGTAATGAAGGAGCGGGGAAGAGGCGCGATCATCAACATCTCCAGTCTTGTAGGACATTTGCCTGTTCCTCACTTAGGCGCCTACTCTGCCACTAAGCACGCACTGAATGCGATTAGCGAAGCGGCTCGTCTGGAACTCGAACCAGATGGTATTCGCGTGATGAGCGTCTGTCCGGGACGTATTCAGACCCAGTTCGGTACGAACACTGTCAGAGGATTTGAAGGCAAGCGCTTAGGCGAGAGCTTCCAAAAAGGGATTTCGGCAGAGCGCTGCGCTCGCGCAATCCTGCGCGGCTACTTACACGGTTCACGCGAGGTATTCGTGCCCTGGCACGCAGGAGTCGTTGCTCATGTTTACGAAATGTTCCCTGCGATTGTTGAATTTGCGATGAGGCGAATGCTTCAATCAAAGGAGCCCCGAGAAAGGAGCGCGGCCGGAATTGGCACTCCTGCCGCACGCTCCGCCGAGAACGACCGGAATCCACGCTGATCCGCACTACTGTACAGCAATCACAACGACCGTTGCGTCATCGTGGAAGCGTTCTTCGCAATGAACGCTTACGGCTTTCATGACCGCACGCTGAATTTCCTCGGCTGACGCGGTGCGATTTTTAACCACAATGTCTTTCACGCTTTGCATGCCGAACTCTTCGTCATGGCGGCTCTCGACTTCAGTGATGCCGTCAGTGTAAAGGATCAACCGATCGCCGCCTTCAAGCTTTAGCTGCGTTTGCTCGAAGGTCCACTCAGAAAACAGGCCGAGAACGCCTCCTCCAACACGTAGCTCCTGCGCTGTTCCATCTGCATGGACGAGAATCGGAGGATTGTGGCCCGCATTGCTGTAGCAGAGAGTGCGCGATTCCGTGTCGATGATTCCGAAGAAGAACGATACAAACTTGCCGATCGGCATGATCTCGCTCAGCGCCTCATTTAGAGAGCTGCAGAGCTGCTGCGGATGAACGTCGTGCGTGACAATACTTTTCTCGAGTCCGCGCAAGCTGGCTGTAAGCAGGGCGCCCGGAACTCCCTTACCCGCGACATCGGCAATGGAGACAGCGAACTTCGAAGACGTGAGCGGCGTGAGATGGCAATAATCTCCACCGACGTAGCGCATTGAACGCGAGTCGCCGCTCACTGTAATGCCATGCTGCTCTGGTAAACATAGCGAAAGCAGCTTGCGTTGAATTTCAGCCGAGAGTTGTTGCTCTTCTTCGGCCTCTACGCTCAATCTGCGGGCGTGCTCGGCGCGCTCGATGAGATCACGCGACTTTTGAATGAGCTGAGAATTCGTCCATGGCTTCTGGATGAAATCCGAGGCGCCGCGCTGCAAGGCTTCCACAGCCAGTTCGATCGTGCCCCAGGCGGTAATGACCAAAACGGGAACGTTCGCGTTGATCTTGCGAATGCTCGATATCAGGTCGAGACCCTCGGTTCCAGAAGTGGTATCCAGCGTGTAGTTCAAATCAGTGATGAGCAGATCGAACTCGCGGGAGTTAAGAGCCTCCATCACGGCTGCAGGATGACTGACCGTCTGCGACTCAAATCCCTCGAGTTTTAAGAGGAGGGCAATGGCGTGCAAGACGTCGGCCTGATCGTCGGCCACGAGCACGCGCTTGGGTCGTGCCGCCACGCCAACT
>DATEMI010000564.1:0-4320 GCA_035275665.1 Terriglobales bacterium
GTGCGCGATTTGTTGGCATCGTGGTATCGCGCGCCATGCTGCAGGCCGAATGGCCGACTCTAGAACGCTCCATAGCCGTTTGGTCAGATGTGTCTGGCGCCAAAGGCCGGGTCATTCCTTTGCTGCGAGAGAACGTTACGCTGCCCGCGAGTCTCCGAGTGCGAAATTGGATCGACTTCCGAGACGACGCCAAGTTTGACGAGAGTTTCCGTGAACTGATTACCTGCCTCCGCGGAGAAAAGATTGCACGCGGAAAGGGCGGCTTGTCGCCCACCGTTCCCTCAGCGGGATCAACGCTGCAAACTGCGCCAATCTTGATTACAGCATCAACGGGCGCTGATCGGGTTACGGAGCGGCTGGTTTCCAACCTCTATCGCGTTACGTCGCTTCCACAAAAGATCTACTACGCTCCGACAAAAATCCGTGACAAAAAGGAGATCCACGAATACATCGAACAGTCTCCGCCGTTCATTTTGCGGGACGGGAAGCTATACACATTCACCGACCTCAATGCGGCAAACATATTCGATCCCGTGCTGAAAGGCTCGACCGCGCTCGTCTGTTCGGACACTTTTAGCGACTGGTTCTCGGACGATGAATACAGGCGCCGTGCGATCGAGGTTTTGAATGTCTACTTGAAGCAACATGCCTGGAAGCGTTGGTTGCGCTTTGATGGGGCTAAGGGCCGCTACTTCTTCTCGCCCAAAGACGGAAAGCCGAAGCAAATTTCGTGGCAGATCGGCGGGCGTCTGAGGACAAGAGAAGTGACGACGCAACATACGCGGCGAGAAAAGCAAGACAACGGCGACTTCAAAGACGTACCGTTCGGGTGGCGCCATCAGGCGTTCCGCGCCAATTTCATACTGGTCATGGAATCCATCATGCTGAAGTTGGAACCGACCTACATGCTTACAAAGGACGACGGCAAAACGCCTCGCACCTCGCGATGGGTAGGCCCCATCCTGTCCCACTGGACCAATCAGGAGCGCAATGGGCAAATTCTCCGTTCGTTGCGATTTTGGTCGCTAGTACTCGCTGGAGGTAAAGAGTTGCGGATCGAAACCGGGCAGGAGCCCGTCTGTGTAGATCTCACACCAATTTCCGGGACTTTGGACTTCGGAATTGCCAGCGACCAGATGGATTTCGACGCTCTGATGGATGCGGAGGTTGCGGATGATGCGCGAGTACCGCAGTTGGAGATGCAATTCGGAGAAGAAAGCTCAATCACCGATGTCGAAGAAGACCAAGTCGCCGAAGAGGACAGGGAGACAGAGTAGAGGGCGCTCTCACGTTAAGCAGTTGAGTGCCGTCCCGCTTGAGTCGCTGCTGTCCCCTAAGACCGACAGGCTCTCATGCACGTATCTGCCGGAGCCCGAACTCCTGTTTGCGGGCAAGGAGCGGTGCGTCGATCCGCGTACCGGCTTGGCCGCTTTCGGTCCCTACAGTAAAAGCGATGCGACCAGGCGCGATCAGATTCGCATTGGCATCGTTGGCCCTGCCGACGCCATTGACCGCGCGGTAGCATTGCTCACCCAAATTCAGCAGCCCATTGAGCAGAACGAGAAGATCGACTGCATGCTGCATCCCTCCTTCCCGGGATTCAACTCAAACGACCCTTTTCAGGTGCAACTCGTCACACAAAGCGTCTGGCATCGCCCCATGCGGGCCCTCGATGTTCGATTGGTGGAGCACGAGGATGATTTCGCACGTCGCGTGGGGTTGCTGAAGAAATTCGCCGCCGAAGAAGTGGCGGCATTAGGCGCGCTCGACCCGCCTCCTGACGTCGTGATTTGCGCGATGTCTCAAAAGCTGGAAGAGCTCTGCCGAACGGGCATCGCCGAATACGACAGAGAGCGTGCTGAAGTGGAAGAACTGCTTGCGGGCGATACCGAAGATGTCAACGAGGAGAGCACCCGGAGTTTTCGGCGAGGATTGAAAGCCGAATGCATGAACGTAGTTCCGACACAGTTGATGTGGCACAAAACATTAGCGGGGACCCGAGGGGTCCAGGATTTACCGACCGTAGCTTGGAATCTGACCACGGCGCTAATGTACAAAGCCAGGATCGTGCCATGGCGCTTGGCCGACGTGCTGGAGGGAGCATGCTTCATTGGGATGTCGTTTTATCACGAAGACGAAGCGCGCTCACCGTTTTTGCGAACCAGCATCGCCCAGGCATTTACCGAACGCGGCGAAGGTTTTGTCTTGCGGGGCGACTCGGTTGAATGGGACGAGCGAAAGGAACAGGAACGAGCCCCGCATCTCAGCGAGGAGCAAGCCAAGTCGATATTGAGCCGCGTGCTGGACATCTACGAAAAGCAGGTCGGTGCCAAACCGCGAAAGGTCGTGCTTCACAAGACCTCACGATATTCTGCGGAAGAGCGCGCCGGCTTCGAGTCTGCGCTGTCGGCTACTTCCCATCATGCATTGCTCACGCTGTCGCAACGAAGAATTGTCTGTCTACGTCCCGGCTATAAGCCTGTGCTGCGCGGTACGAGCGTCGATTTCGGTGAAAAGAAGGGGTTGGTCTACACGACAGGCTACGTGCCCTTCTTGCGCTGCTATTCAGGGTTTCGGATTCCGCAGCCGATCGAAATCACCGAGAACTTCGGTTCGCTAACATTTAGAGAATGCGCGGAGGATATTCTTCGATTAACGAAACTCAATTGGAACACATCGGATTTTTCCACGCATGATCCGATTACCCTTGCGTTTTCGCGACGGGTCGGGGAAATTCTGAAACTCGCTGGATCGAAAGATGCAGCGGTACAGTATCGCTACTATATGTGACCTTGAAGAGGCCCACAGTTGCCAAGCGCTGATCGGGTCTTCAAAGAACGATTCTAGTTACTGCCAGACGAAAACACCGCGAGAGACGATATCCACCACAAGGAGTGCCTGGAGATCAGGCGGTCCTAGCGCGCATGCGGTCAAGGGCGATCGCGAAATAGGTAGCGTCCAGTACGATTTCCGCGAACGCGGGCTTGACCCAAGCGTCGTTATCGTCTTCGGTACGGTGCGGCCGTCTCTTGAGGCGTAGTTCACGAGATAGGGTGGATCGGTGAGAACGAAGTCGACGCTCGCGGAATGGAACTGCCGCATGACGCACATGCAATCACCTTGAAAGACCGTGTTGTGGAACGGCTTGCTGCTGACTGGCTTGCTCTCTGCTGAAATCGTAATCTGTTCTCCTGTTTCGGGAGCCTTTTGCTCCCTTCACCCGCCAACGGGGGAGCAAAGCCTCGAAACGAGGAACAGCAGCGCAGAGATCGCACGGCCAGGTCGGAACGGGCCGCACGCACGGGTGACACGGCCTTTGGGTGGCGCGAGAAGCGCTAGAGACGACCGGAAGCGTTAGAACCGGAGCCGGGGACGTGCTGATTTCGGAGCGGCGGGCCGTAGCAGGGAGCGGGTTTCAGTAGCAAAGACGTTCCAACAAGAGGACTGAGAGGCAAATCATCTCTCAGGCGTCAGCAGACTGCCGGAGCGTGCGCGGCCAGTCGATATGCCAGCGCTGCCGAGGAAGAGGTGCCCAGACGAGTTGCCTCGGCGGAGTACCTTTCGCGTGATGGTAGAGCATGGCTGTCCGTTGATAGAAGCCGCGTGTGCGCCAGGAGTCGCGGAAAGTGAACTTGTGGAAGTCGAGATGATGGCAAAGCTCGTGGCAGAGGGTGCTGAGAAACGTGCCGAACGAGGTGACGTCCTTGCGAACGGCGGTTCGCATCCAGACGCGGATCGCGTTCGTCGCGGGATGATAGTCGCCGAAAAGCTCGGTCGTGGAGTGCTCGCGAACGTGGAGTGGTTTCGCGGCGAGCAAGCGGACCGAACACGGGGGATGCGGTAGAAATAGCAAGCGGTTTGCAGGAACTCTTCACAGGCGCGGCGAACGTCTCCTGTCGCCTCGGCCTTCATCGCCGCGTCCATCGCAGCGGCGATCTTAGGCAAGCTCCCATCGCGCGGCAGAAGGATCGTGTTGAGCCGATCACTGTCGTTAAAGAGCTTGAGATTCTTTCGTCGAGGCGGTGCGTCGGTGAGCATCCTGCTATATTTTGCGCGAAGGGAGATGAAATGGCGAGTTCCTCGAAGGAAGGACTACACAAGCGTTGTTGGACAACAGGACGCCGCTCAATCGGCTGGGGTAAAGAGTGACGAGGTTCGCTCGCCACGAATTACCTTGGGACAACAGGGTCTGTCCGGATCGCGCTTAGAAATCAGCAACGAACCGCTACACTCGAAAACAGGCTGCACTCGCAACTCTCAGATAAAGCATGGCGACTTCGATTCTTCGTCAGTTGGATCGCGCCTATGAACGATGATGAT
>DATEMI010000565.1:0-5186 GCA_035275665.1 Terriglobales bacterium
AGACGACCGTCGTTGTCGTAATCGAACCACACGGCGCTCGACGACCAGCCCGGCGCAGCGACTCCGGCTTTTTCGGTGACGTCGGTGAACGTGCCATCACCGTTGTTGTGATAAAGGATGTTGCGGCCGTATTGGGTCACGTACAGGTCGGGCAAACCGTCGCCATCATAATCGCCGATGGCTATGCCTTGTCCGAATCCTCCTGCACCGACTCCTGCTTTTTCGGTGACGTCAGTGAATGTTCCATCATGATTGTTGCGATAGAGCGCGTTGCGCAGAGGCGGCTTGGGATCGAAGAAATCGCACTTGCCGCTGTTGACCAGATAAATGTCCATCCATCCATCGTTGTCGTAGTCGAGAAACGCACACCCGGCGCCGGTGGTCTCAGGCAAATATTTATGTGGCGATGCTCCGCTGCGATGCACCCAGGTGATGCCGCTTGCCGACGACGGAACTTCTTCGAACGGGTAAACAGCGGGAGCGGCGAGCCCAAGTCGGGAAAGCCACGATATCGCGGCTGCTTTGCCGAGGCTCTGGAGGAAGGCGCGGCGGGTAGGCACACAAGCACTCGAGCCGAATGGAAGTTGTTTATTCACGGTGCTGAATCGAGGCAGGTAAAGAATGACGACACGAATTTACCGGGATAGTTCACATTCATTTCGGATGCTCTCAATCATCTGTCATCCTGAAGCGCTCTTTTGCGCGAAGGATCTCCCGGAATGTCTCGAACTAATATGCGCTTTCCAGGCCCTTTGGCCAGGGAGGTGAGCTTTATGGTGAGAGCCAGTACAGAGCATTTCGCGCTGAAACATCATCGGAGATCCTTCGGCCAAAAGAGGGCCTTCAGGATGACAGGTTTTTACAATATTGAATTCTTCAACATTTCTTTTGCACAGCGCTTTTCGCGCCCTTTACCGTGTCGCTTCCTATTTGGAGATATACGTCACTGATTCTGCGGCGTCGCCGTCGGATTTGCTTCCTGCATCTTGCGATGAATCGCGAACTCACGCTCTGCCTCTTCTTTATGTCCGGTGCGACTCAACGCTGTTGCCAGATCATAGTGTCCGGCGGGGTTTTCGGGCTGAAGCTTTACGCCGGTTTGCAATGGCTGCAGCGCATCTGCATAGCGTTTTTCACCAATAAGAGATGATCCTAGCCCGAGATAAGCCTCGGCGAAGCTGGCGTCGAGCTTCGTTGCCCGGGAGAAGTGGTCAACAGCTTCCGGGAACTGATTCGATTGCCGCGCGAGCTCACCCAATACATATTCGGCTCCTGCATTCTGCGGGTCGATCTTAAGCTCCTGCTCAAAGTTCTTTTTTGCTTCTTCTACAGCGTCAGGCCCGGGACTGGGCTTCGACAGCAAGAGTCGGCCGAGCCGGTAGTGAATGCCCGCAAGAGTCGGATTCATTTCGAGGATCTTGCGATATTCCGCGGCGGCCTCGTCCCACTTCCCTTGTGTCTCCAGCGACTCCGCATTGAGTTCGTGCACCTGATACGAGGAGGGCGCGACGCGCAACAAATCCTGCGAGGCGCGGATCGCCAGATCAGAATAGGCGTGCGTCGTCTGATATAAAACTTCAGGATCGTCATGGAAATCGCGATTAAGAATTTGGAGGAAGTCAGCGGCATCGTATGGCTGGTTATGAGTCATCGCGCAACGCAATCCCGCAAGGCCGCCCTTCTTCTTCAACTCGACTCCAATCGACTGGCGCAAGGCTCGTTTCAATTCGGGAATAGCGTCAGCACAGTGTCCGCTGGTCGCAAGACTGATGGCGTGATTCGCAGCCGCGGCTGCGCTCGGCGGTGGTGCGGTATTTTGCCCGAGGGACAAGCCTGAGAGGGTCAGCGTCAGTAAAGAGCTACTGACAAGCCTGGAAAACATGAGTGAAATCATAAGCCGGACGAGCAGACCATCTGCTCGAAAAAAGTAAATGGCAGACGCGGTTACGCCTGCCATTCCCCTTTCCCCTTCTGCGTGCGATCAGAAGTAGAACTTCAGAGCCAGTTGTATCTGTCGCGCATCCTGAGTCGAGTTAATGACCCCTGTGCTCATGTTGGGATGAGCAAAGTTAGGATGGTTGAAGGCATTCAGAAGATCGGCGCGGAACTGGAACCGCCGCACTTCGCCGATTGGGAAATTCTTCTGAAGGCTAATGTCCGCATCGATGTACCCGGGCCCAATCACCGGACCTTGCGCCGGACAGTTCCCGAACTGTCCAGGAGCAGTAGGTGTAACGAACCCCGGGTTGAACCAGAGAAGGCCAGTCTTATCTGTCGTCTTCGGATAACTCAACAGAGCATCGTTGCAGTTGGGTCGAGCTCCAGGAGAGCCGGTTCCAGTTGTATCGCTTCCATACAGAGCCAGCGGGAATCCAGTATGCCAGGAGACAATCGGATTGACCGACCAGTTCCCAATCACAGCATCGACTGGCGCCGGCATATCTTTACCGAACTGCTTGCCGCGTCCGACGGGCAGTTGATAAATCGCATAGGCGCTGACGATGTGCTTGGAGTCCCAATAACACTGAGCCCATTCAGCTCTTTCGTTGTAGAGGTTCTGGAAGTATGGAGATGCAGGCGTGGCTTGCGTCGTGCCGCTCCAGGTTCCGAAGTAGCCGCTGTTGTCGGTCATGCACTTCGAGTACGTGTAGGAGATTTGCGTCTCCAACCCATGACTCTCGCGTTTTTGCAGGACGGCCTGCAGCGCGTTGTACTTCATTGCGCCGATGGATGCGGTGTCTTTTACTACACCGAATCCGTTTGGACCGTAGGTCGGTGAAGCCGCAGTTGAGCCGTTTACTCCAGGAGCGTTTTCACCGCCGACGTACGGCGTTGAAACCACTTTCCCGTTAACGAGCTGATTCTGCGTGAGCCACACCGGAACCATTAAATGAGTCGCGTGCTGTCCGATGTAGCCGACCTGCAGCGTGGTGTTTTTCGCAACTTCCTGCTGAATCGTGACGTTGTATTGCTGAGCCATGGCAGGTTGAACCGTGGGACTCCAGGCAAGCATCGTTGCTCCCAGGAACGGATTGCCTCCAATCACCGCGCCGGCGCTCGGACCGGCTTCAGTGTTGAAAGGCGTTCCAGAGGTCACATTGATGGCTTGTGTCTGCGGAGGAGTATTTGGAGGATTCTGCGTCAAACGCAGATTCGTTCCCGTGCCCTCCAGGTAAGAGGAGATGGTGTACGCCCCGCGAACCACCATCTTGTTCCCAGAACGGGACGGAGTCCAGGCAAAGCCGATTCTCGGCTGAAAATCGGGGAGGCCGTACGTCGATTTGTACAGTCCGCTACTGAAGCCATTGCTGCCGGAACCGACCACAGTCGCATTGCCTGGATACTGGAGAGCCCCAGTCATGATGTTTACGTTGACTTGGCGATTGTTGACTTCGGTCCACGGCGTTCGCGCTTCATAACGGAGTCCCAAGTTGAGGGTAAGGTGATCGGTAAAGCGCCAATCATCCTGAACGAAGCCGGCATACAACCAGTCCTGTTGATGCCATGCTCCGCCACCTCCGCCGCTGACACCTCGACCAACGAGCGAAGGCAGACCGAGAGCAAAGTCGGCTGCGGCCGCGTCAGTTACCTGGGTCGCAGTGATGTTCGCTCCCGTCGGCGCCGTGTATTGGCCGTTGTAGAGCAGCAGTCCAAGCTCGCCGCCGTTGCCCGCGTAAAAGACGTTGATTCGATACCGGTTCATCTGGAAGCCGGTTTTGAATACGTGCCGGCCGTGGCTGTAGATGACGTTGTCATTGAACTGAACAACCGTCGAAGCGAAATTCTCGAGAGCGATGTTGTTGCCGATGCAGCTCAGCGCACCGCAGGCGGAGTTAGTCACGCTGCCACCACCAAAACCGAATAGCGGAAGCCCGGCCGAGCTTACGCCACTGATGCCCAGCCCTCCGGCAAGCGATGAGACAGATTTGTCGAAGGTGTAGTTGTTGTTCGCAAACTTAATGTAGTTCGTTCCGAATCGGGCCTCATTTACCAATGAGGGCGAGATCATGTGCTCCCAATTCGTTGAGGTGTTGTAGAGATTGGCGGTGTTGACGACTCCACCAAAAAGAAGAATCGAGTTGTTGCTGGGATCGTTCTGCTTGCCTTGGGAATAACGCGCGTTAAACCGATCTTTCGAGGACAAGTTGTAGTCCAGCTTGACGTCGCCTTGATCAGAGTTGAAGGCTTGCCCAAAAGAATCGATGGCTGACCCAAACCCATTGGGCAGAGCGGTCGCCGATGGATAAAGGCTCGACGTCACCAGCTTTGTAAACGCAGGATCCAGCATCGACGAAGGAATGATGTTGTTCGTAAACGGCACTCTTGCCGCCGGGGCCACCAAACTGCATGGCGTGCCGGAAACCCCGGTTCCCGGTGCGCATGGGTTGAACAGCTGGACACCCTGCGAAAGCAGTGAGCTGAAGTCGCCAGTGCGTTGCGCAGAAGTCAACACTGTGCAGGTGCCTCCGCCCCCATTGCAGGAAGAGGTAGGCGGATGATCAAGGCGTCCACCCTGGTAATCCGCGAAGAAGAAGAGTTTGTTCTTCAGCACGGGACCGCCAAGTGTTCCACCGAACATATTCCAGCGAACCTTCGGTGTCCCGATGTGGGTTGCGGGATCCAGCCCGTTCTCCCACTTGTTGGCGTTCAGCGCATCGTTTCGGAAGAACTCCCACATGTCGCCATGGAAGGCGTTGGTGCCGGATTTCAAAGTGGTGTTGATGATTCCGCCATCGAAGTTTCCGTATTCTGCAGGCGCGTTCTGCGTGATCAGATTGAATTCCTGAATCGCATCCGGGGCAGGCGTTAAGCCGAGGCGGTTCTCGGAGGTCTGATTGTTATCGACGCCGTCCAGCAGGAAGTTGTCAGCCTGCTCGCGATTGCCGTTGATATACGGCCGTCCGCCGCCTTCAGCGGTATTCGATCCCAAATTGAAACTGGCTGCATCGACCGTCACCGAGCCGGGAGCAAGCAGCGTCAACTGCGTGGGATTGCGCGTTGCCAATGGAAGATTGTCGTTCGTTTGAGCATCAATGACCGTGCTCACCTCGGTGGTGTCGGTGCGCAGTACCGGCGCTTCCGAACTAACCTCGACCGTTTCTCTTACACTGCCGATCTTCAAATTAAAGTTGATACGCGCGGTCTGGTCCAAGTCGAGCGCAACGGCGGAATGTTGCGCCGATTCG
>DATEMI010000566.1:0-9001 GCA_035275665.1 Terriglobales bacterium
AACGCTCAATTTTGACTATGAAGGCGTGCTGGCTAACGGGGACGATAGTCCGGTTGAGGGTCTGAAGCTCGCTTCCATCAATCCCGACACCAGCTATCTGCTGTACGCCGCGCGCTGGTTCCCGATGGTCGGCTACGGCACGAACAGGTTCACAGCCAGCATCAACATTACGGTTCCGGCATTCTTTTCAGTAATCGGCAGCGGCGCCAAGCCGGGATCAGAGCATCCCGCTTCCGCGGGCAATAAAACCGCGAGCTTCGTTTGGGACACGCCGAGCTTTCCCGGAACCATCATCGCCGGCACTTTCGTTGAGACCAACGACAGCAACCTCAAGATCTACTTCAAGCCAAACCACAAGGATTTCGCGCACACTTATGCCGATACCGCGGCGCGTGAAATAGCGTTCTTTTCCGAAATCTATGGACCAATTTCGACGGCAAATCTGAGCATCGTCGAACTTCCTGACGACACGGTTCCATCCGCCTGGGCTCCGCAGGTTGCGGCAATCGCTTCGCGAGCCGTGAGCGATAAGGTTAACTATCGGCTGCTCGGTAACGTTCTTGCCCATCAATGGTGGGGGGCTTCGGTAAGCCCTGCGGCGAGGGACGATTTCTGGATTACAGAAGGCGCGGCCCGCGACAGTGAAGTTCGCTACGTACAGGACGCGGCAGGTGAAGCGGGCTTCGAGGAAGCTACGAAAGATATGGCCGTGGGCGCATTAGCCTACGACAACATCCCGCTATCAGGCGTTGGCAAACTCGATCCTTTTTCGCCGGAATTTCAGTCGCTGGTCACGGACAAGGGCGGAATGATCTTCCACATGTTGCGCTGGCAGCTCGGCGACGCGGTCTTCGACCGCACTATGAAATCTCTCGCGCAACAGTATGCAAACAAGCCGGTTACCACAGATCAATTCCGCGCGCTGGCCGAGCAGAACTCCGGAGAAAAGTTGGGCGCGTTCTTCACGCAATGGCTGGATGGAACCGGCGCACCTGAGTTCAAGAATAAATACACGGTTTATCGCTTAGGCAATAACAAAGGCTTCCGTATTGTTGGCCAGGTAAATCAGGACCTCGATCTCTTTCGCATGCCTCTGGAAGTGCGCGTCGACACCGACGGGAAGAGTGAGATGAAGCGCATCGACGTGGTCGGCACCGAATCAACGTACTCCATCGAAACCTTCGGCAAGCCTCGGCGCATCGTGCTCGATCCTAACAACTGGGTTCTTAAGAACTCGCCTGATCTGCGCGTTCGCGTGGCAATTCTTCGCGGTCAACAGCTCGCAGCTCAGGGAGATCTGGCTGAAGCGTTAAAGGAATACCAGAAGGCTCTTGATGCCAACCACAACAGCTCGCTGGCTCATTACCGCATCGCCGAGGTTTTTTTCCTGCAGAAGAACTATCAGTCCGCCGCGAACTCCTATCGTGAAGCTCTCAACGGCGATGGTGAGCCAAAGTGGACCGAGGTCTGGAGCCATATCCAGCTCGGGAAGATTTTCGACATTACCGACCAGCGAGAGCGCGCCACAAACGAGTACCGCCAGGCTCTCCAGACAAATGACAACACCCAAGGCGCCTTGGACGAGGCTCGTCGATATCTCAATCAGGCCTATAAACGAGAAACGGTTGGGCCATAAGAATAGCCACTAACCTGCCAAGCCCCTAAGCCGTGGACCACCCATCTGCCATGCTCCCTAGGCTGGAAAGGGGCTAGTGGGATTTATCGCTTAGAGACTTAGCAGCGTTAGGAGCCGGAGCTGCTAGAATACAGAGCTGTCCTCCTAATACCCCCGATTTCAAGCGATTGCCGGAACGTCACCCCCTGACGTGGCATCTAATTAGATAAAGAAGGCTGCCAGACCGTCGAACTACTCCGGTTTGTGGACTGTCAGCGGTGGAGCGAGTCGTGAACCAGCGGCTAAAGCAATTAATGAAGGAATTGGGCGAGGCGATAAACGAGTCTTTATCGGAAGCAGAACCGATAGCGGCAGTCATAAGCAAAATCAAAGGCGAAGGCTACGATGTCTTCCTGGTTCTTGAGGCCACCGTAGGATTTAACCGCCACGAGGAAGAGCAGCCTAAACCTGAGGTTGTCGGTGCTCGTAAGTCTGTAAGCACGAATCCTGAGCTGAAAGTTAACGCCCAGGATTTGCGCTTCCTGAAGTCTTTGCGTATCAGCATCGATGAGAGCAAAGACCGCGCAGCCTAAAGCTCACAGAATCGCATTTATGGCCCGGAGCGAAAGCTCCGGGTTTTCATTTGACCTGTTATCATCGTTTGTTTCCGGGCCATCTTCCGGCCCACGTAGTGGCTCGCAGTTCGAACTAGCAAAATCAGAGCACTCATGAAGGACACACTCGGAGTCTTGCTGGCCGGAGGCGCCGGCGAGCGTCTCTTTCCTCTTACGCGCGACCGCGCCAAGCCCGCCGTGACCTTCGGGGGCAACTACCGCATCATCGACGTCACGCTCTCGAACTGCATCAACTCCGATCTTCGCAAGGTGTACATCCTCACGCAATACAAAGCTCTCTCGCTGAATCGACACATCCGCGAGGGATGGGGCACCATCGTAGCCAGCGAACTCGGCGAATTCATCGAGATTCTGCCGCCGATGAAACGCGTGAGTGAGAACTGGTATATGGGCACTGCCGACGCCGTATATCAGAACATTTATTCGATCGGCAGCGAGCAGCCGAAGTACGTGATGATCCTCTCCGGCGACCACATCTACAAGATGAATTACGACCTGATGATGCGCCAGCATCTGGATGCCGGAGCCGATGTGACGCTGGCAACAATTCTCATCGATCCTTCAGAGTCTTCCCGTTTTGGAGTTGTGGACGTCGATCGCAGCGCGCGTGTGATTGGATTCGAAGAGAAGCCCAAGAGCACGCAGCTACGCTCACCGTTCAATCCGAACATGTGCTCCGGATCAATGGGCGTTTATCTCTTCAACACTGACGTGCTGCTGCCCGCTCTGCTCAAAGATGCCGAGGATCCCGATTCATCCCACGATTTCGGTCACGACATATTGCCCAAGCTTCTCAATGAGTATCGCGTCTACGCTTTTAATTTCATTGACGAGAACAAGAAAGAAGCTCTGTACTGGCGCGACGTTGGGACGCTCGACGCCTACTACGACGCCAACATGGATTGCGTAGCAGTGTCGCCGGTGTTCAATCTGTACGATAAAGCGTGGCCAATCCGCACGCATCAGCGGCAATATCCGCCGGCAAAATTCGTCTTCAGCGAGCCCGGACGCACCGGCATGGCGGTCGATTCGGTTGTCTCGTCGGGTTGCATTGTTTCGGGAGCGACAGTGCGCAAAAGCGTGCTCTCGCCCGATGTTCGTGTGAATTCTTACGCAGAAGTGGAGTCTTGCATTGTTTTTTCGCACGTGAATATCGGACGCCACTGCCGCATCCGGCGTGCGATCATTGATCGTGACGTTCACATACCGGAAGGCAGCGTAATCGGCTACGATATGGAAGAGGATCGGCGTAACTACTTCGTCACCGATACTGGAATCACCGTTGTAACGCGTGACTACTCGCTTTTTGAGTCGCCGGTGGCCGTCGATTACTTCACCTCAGAATGATGTTGCAGCGTTTCCTGAATTCCCGCACACCTTCGATCATTTGTATGCTGGCTTTTGCGGGGTGCTGCCTTATTTTTTGCTACGAACTGATGAGCGCAAGGGATACAGGGCAGATCTCTCCTGAACTCCTGCGGAAGCTGATCGTCTGGGGTGCAGTGGCGATCTTGTGGATGTTCGCCTTCTGCCTTTGCTTGATGAAAGTTACACGCTATCGCCGCAGCCTTCCCGACGAGCCGCACCGATCTCGTTCGGCTCAATGGGTATAGCCAGCTGGACCAGGTTTTCCTGTAAATTGCTGAAAAATGACGAGAAAACTAGATCAGAGTTTGTCGATTGCCTCGCCTCCCGACCGTCGTATTTATGGAAGGGGAGCTTGAATGCGCTATATGTTTCTCGTGTACTCAGTCGAACGGGCCGATATGGAGCCCGCGATACTGCAATCGGTCGCGGAGCAACACCGCAAAGTGATGAGTGAAGCCGCCCAACGCGGCGTTTTCGAAAGCGCTGAGCCGCTTAAACCCACAACTACCGCGACCACTATTCGCTCAAATGATGGCCAGCCGGTACTCCTGGATGGACCCTTCGCGGAAACGAAAGAGCAGCTGGCGGGCTATTACATCCTCAACTGCAAAGACCTGGACGAGGCTATCGAGTGGGCGAAGAAGATACCCAGCGGCTGCAAAGGCGGTCAGGGCTGCATCGAGATTCGGCCGCTGCACGAGGGCTTAGCACACTAGATGGACGCGCGGCTGGCGGCCGAAACGGTCTTTCGCGAGGAGTCGGGCAAAATCATCGCCAGCCTCATTCGCGTGTCGGGTTCGTTCGACAGAGCCGAAGACGCGACGCAGGAAGCCTTCGCTGCCGCACTCACCACGTGGCCCAAAGCGGGAATCCCCACAAACCCAGCTGCGTGGATGATGACCGCCGCCCATCGCAAGCTGATTGACCAGGTCCGCCGTGACCGGACCGTTCGCGATAAAGAAGACGCGGTCCGATACGAGATCGAAGCCTTCGCCCCTTCCAGCGAGCCAGAGCTCGAAGACGAACCAATGCACCTTCCCGACGACCGCCTGCGACTGATCTTCACCTGCTGCCATCCCGCGCTCAATCGCGAAGGACAGGTCGCGCTGACGCTCCGAACGCTAGGCGGACTCACCACGCCGGAGATCGCGAAAGCATTCTTGCTTCCCGAACCGACACTGGCACAACGACTCGTCCGCGCGAAACGCAAAATTCAGGAAGCGCATATTCCGTATGAAGTTCCTCCTCCAGAGAGCCTGCCTGATCGACTCGCATCTGTACAAGCGGTTATCTATCTCATCTTCAACGAGGGCTATGTTGCCGCGTCCGGGGACAAGCTGATCCGAACGGATCTGTGCGGAGAAGCCATTCGTCTCGCTCGCGTTCTTCGCGAACTAATGCCCGGGGAGCCGGAAAACTTTGGCTTGCTCGCGCTCATGCTTTTGCATGACTCGCGCCGCCCGGCGCGCACGCGCCAGGGCAAGCTGATCACTCTCGAAGAGCAAGACAGATCGCTGTGGGACCAAACTGAAATTGCCGACGGAATTGCGATTCTCGATGAAGCATGGAAGCTGCGCCAGATCGGGCCCTATCAACTGCAGGCTGCGATCAGCGCGCTGCATTCGACGGCGAAGACATCCGCTGAGACGGACTGGGCACAAATTGTTGCGCTGTATGGCAAGCTACTGGAACTAAATCCATCCCCGATCATCGCGCTGAATCAGGCGGTTGCCATAGCAATGAGTAGAGGATTTGAAGAAGGGCTCAAGCGAATCGATGCGCTCGGAGAATCTGGAGAACTCGACGGCTACTATTTGTTTCATGCCGCACGCGCCGATTTTCTTCGACGTTTGCAGCGTCCGACTGAAGCCGCTCTTTCATATCACAGCGCTCTCGAACTGGCTACCAACGACATCGAACGGGCATTTCTGAAAGACCGCTTGGAAGCGATGGAAAATGAGATTTCACCACTGAGCCACGGAGCACACGGAGAGAATTCCTAATTTTTTTTCTCTCTTTGTTTCGCGGCGTCCCGTGGCTCCGTGGTGAGTAGAGCTGCTATCATGCCGCCGCTGGTTTATTCATCAAATCCATGTACAAATCGATTCTGCTGATTTCCTCTCTATTGATATCCATCGCTGCGCTGGGCTCCCCAAAACAAATAACCAAACTCGATGGCGGATGGCAATTCCGGCTTGCTCCCGATGCTGCGCTGAATCACGTCGAAGGCGTGAATCCCGAAGTGGATCAGGCGACTCTGCAACGCGTCTCGAACTGGACTGCGGCCACGGTTCCGGGCTGCGTGCAAACAGATTTGCTGCAGAACAAAATCATTCCAGAGCCGTTCTATCGCGAGAATGAGAAAACTCTGCAGTGGATCGGCGAAGAAGACTGGCAGTATCAAACGACATTCGACGTTTCTGCAGCGATTGTCAGCCGCAAACACATTGAGCTGGTTTTTCAGGGACTCGACACTTATGCAACCGTCAACCTGAATGGCCACGGAATCCTGGATGCGGACAATATGTTTCGCATCTGGCGCGTCGATGCAAAGCCGTATTTGAAGCAAGGCAGCAACACTCTGCTGATTACGTTCCGTTCACCAATCAACTTGGTCCTGAAGCAGATTCAACTTCTGCCTTATCGCCTGCCTTCCATTTCCGAACACGATGCCGATGTCGAGAAGGGAATCGGCACCGATCCGTATACGCGCAAAGCACCTTATCAGTACGGATGGGATTGGGGGCCGCGCTTTGTCACTTTGGGAATCTGGAAGCCCGTCACGCTCGAAAGTTGGGACGACGCCGTAATCCGCGATCTGCACATTGCACAAAACGAAGTCACGGCCGATGTGGCGAATCTCGCGGCCGAGCTTGAAATCGAGTCAAACGGAAACAACTCCGCGAAAGTGACCGTCGGATACACCCGTTCGGAATCAAACTCAATAAAGAAGATCGACCGCACAGTAACGCTGCATCTTGGAGTTAATCGCGTCACGGTGCCGATTGAAATCGAAAAACCGGCGCGTTGGTTTCCTGCTGGATATGGCCCGCAGTCGCTATACAACTTCTCTGCATCCGTGGAAGTCAACCGCGGGGTTGCCGATGAAACCAAAATTCGCACCGGCTTGCGTTCACTTGAACTCCGGCAGGATCCCGACCACTGGGGTCGCACCATGGAATTCGTCGTCAACGGCATTCCCATTTTTGGAAAGGGCGGCGATGTAATTCCCTTTGACAGCTTCCCTTCCCGCGTCACCGAAGCTACCTATCGCCAGATTCTGCAATCCGCTCGTGACGCCAACATGAACATGGTTCGCGAATGGGGCGGCGGAATCTATGAGATGGATGATTTCTACAACATATGCGACGAACTCGGCCTGATTGTTTGGCAAGATTTTATGTTTGGTGGCGATATGTATCCCGGAGATGCAGCGTTTCTCGATAGCGTACGTCAGGAAGCGATCGATCAGGTAAAACGTTTGCGGAATCATCCGAGCATCGTGATCTGGTGCGGGAATAACGAGGTCGAAACCGGCTGGGATCACTGGGGCGATCGTCAGCAGTTCAAAGCCGAAGTGGGCCAAAAGGTCTCAGAAAAGGTCTGGGAGGATTACATGGTGCTGTTCAACCGCGTGCTGCCGGATGTGGTTGTACAGTACGGCCAGCCAGTTCCATATTGGCCCAGCTCTCCAAGCTCCAACTTCGAGGATGATCCCGATTCACAGCGCATCGGCGACATGCATTACTGGCAGGTCTGGCACGCGCTCGCTCCCATCGAAGACTACAAGCTGCAGGTGCCGCGCTTCATGACGGAATATGGATTCCAGTCATTTCCCGAAATGAGCACGATCAAGGCATTCAGTGTTCCGTCCGATTGGGACATCAGCTCACCGGTGATGCTGTCGCACCAGAAAAACAAGGGCGGCAACGGTCGCATTTATGACTACCTGCTGCGCTACTTCGGCCAGCCAAAGGACTTCCCTTCGTTCCTTTACGCCAGCCAGGTGATGCAGGCGGAGGCGATCAAAGTCGGCGCCGAGCATCTGCGCCGCAGTCGCCCCCGAACGATGGGCTCTCTTTACTGGCAGCTCAACGACTGCTGGCCCGTAGCTTCGTGGGCCAGCATCGATTATTACGGCCGCTGGAAAGCCCTGCAGTACTATGCACGTCGGTTCTACAACGATCTGCTGGTAAGCCCAAATGAGGAAAACAGCGCGCTGCAGATCTATGTTGTGTCCGATCGTCAGCAGACGCAACCGGCACAATTGCAGGTGCGCCTACTGGATCTTTCAGGAAAAGTTTTGGAAGAAAAATCGGCTGACATCCAAGTCAAGCCTTTAGCCAGCGACGTATATCTGAGCTTGCCGGTTACGCAGCTGCTCGCTCAACGCCAACGCAATCAGGTCTTCATCGCTGCGGAACTGCTAGTTGATGGGAAAGCTGTCTCGAAAAATCTCTACTTCTTCACTCCGATGAAGAACATCACTCTACCCCAGCCAGAGATCACGGCGAAGATCGAAACAGCAGGTAACGACTATCGAGTAACACTCCATTCGGCGCAGATCGCTCGCGACGTCTATCTCTCATTCGGCGACGCAGACGCCAAGTTCTCCGATAACTACATCGATCTGCTTCCGGGAGAAACGGCGCAGATTGAGGTCACGAGCAAAGCATCTCTCGATCAGTTACGACAAGCGATGAAAGTGATCTCGCTCTACGACGCATTCCTGCCGGCACAGAAGCAGGTCGCGATCGCGAGCGTGCCTTAGCTTCTGGTATGAAAGCCAAAAACACGACGAGGATTGCACGGATGTCACGGATTACACGGAAACATCAAACAGTGCCAGCTCCCTTTGCCGTATCCATGCAAATCCGCGCGCGAAGCGTTCGTGCCATCCGTGTCGTGTGTTGGTTTTACGCCCCAAGCCGCTTCAACGCAGCATTTGCTGGGGCGAATTCGCTAGCCTCAGATCGGGCTGCCAGATAGGCAAGTTTAGCTCCCTGCACGTCACCAGATTTTTCGAGAATCTGTCCTAGCAAGTGTTGAGCTTGAAAAAGCGGTGCATCTTCTGATTTTGTGCCCTGATCGATGTAACGCCGCAGGAGAGTTGCGGCCAACGGCAGATTGCGCCCGACTCGCAGTAACAATCCGGCCGAATCAACCAAACTCGAATCGTTCTTCGTATTCAACTGCGCAGCTTTCTGAATGGTCGGCTCCAGTTCATCGAGCCGACTTGCTCGGCGATAAAAAGAGGCGAGGTCGAACAGGCGCCGTGGCGAGTTCATGTCGAGCGTCAACGCTCTTTTGTATTCGGCTTCGGCATCGCTGTTCCTGTTTTGATGCTCGGCTAGGCGGGCGCGAATCCAGTGAGCCGTTGCCG
>DATEMI010000567.1:0-3619 GCA_035275665.1 Terriglobales bacterium
GGGATTGGGATGCTGGGATTCGATGTGTAGATTTTGACATGTTGAAAGCCATTACCGCCCACATAGAAAAGACTCGCCAAGCAGCCCAGCAGGACAAGCTTCCGCCAGAGTGTCAAATCACCCCATTGAATGCTTTCTTTCTGAAAGTAATCTAAAAGAGACAATGCTTCTTCCCCCGCCAAAGCATCGCAGGAAATCGCACCAGCGTCATCGAGAATTCGCAGGCTGCTGCTGTGTCGCGCAGTGAATAGTTCCCAAGCCCCAAATGAAGTCTCCACAATATATTCCGACGACATCCCGCTGCGGGAAGCATTCTTTGAGGATGTTCAGAGCCATGCGATCGTTTGGGTCATTGAACGTCGGCACCAGCACGGCGGCATTCGCGATATAGAAGTTCGCATAGCTTGCGGGAAGGCGTTGGCCCCGGAACCAGACGGCGGAGGGAAGCGGTAGCTCGATGATGTTCAGTTTCTTCCCATTTTGGTCCGTTGCATTGCGCAATCGGCGGAGATTCTCCTCGAGTGGCGCATGATTTGAGTCGGACGTGTTCTTCTCGACGACAGTGACAACGGTATCAGGCGAGACGAATCGCGAGATGTCATCGACGTGCCCATGGGTATCGTCTCCGGCGATGCCGTTGCCGAGCCAGATTGTCTTTTTAATGCCCAGGTAATCTGCGAAGAGCTGTTCCAACTGCTCGCGAGAAACGCCGCGATTTCGCTGCTGAACTTCACTCAGCAAGCATTCTTCAGTGGTCAGCATTGTGCCGCGACCGTTCACGTCGATGCTTCCGCCCTCGAGTACTACTCGGCGGCGCTTCCCATTTACAACGATCTCCGGTTCCCAACTCGGCATTCGAAGTTTTTGAGCTACAAACGCCGGCAGCTTCTCATCTTTCTTGTGATTCGGATACTTGGCCCAGCCGTTGAAATGCCAATGAGTAATTGCAATCGTAGGTTCCTGCTCGCGGGTGACAAAGATCGGTCCCGAGTCGCGCGTCCATACGCGATCGGTCTTGAAGCGAAAGAACTCGACGTTTTCGCTGCCGACGTGCGCCTGCTTCAGCACGCGCTCGGCCGCGCTTTGATGCGCGCCATCATTGACGAGAATGCGGACTTTTTCCCCGCGCGCGATGTGACGAACTATCTCGGCATACGACCATGGAATCGGTTGGAATTTGCCCGGCCAGTCCTCGCGATTGTGCGGCCACGCGATCCATGTGGCTTCGTGCGGCTCCCATTCTGCAGGCATGCGATAGCCGAGGGCCGTCGGGGTCTTCGATTCCGCTGATCTTCTCATGGTGTCGTTCACAACAGAACCACAGAGGACACAGAGGAGCACGAAGGGCCAAGCGCCAATTTCCTCTTCCCCTGTGCGCCTCTGTGTTCTCTGTAGTGAAAAGTCGAAGTCAATCGAGGAAGCGGTGTCCAATCCCGGAATAGCTGTCGATGCGGCGATCGCGCAGAAACGGCCAATTGCGGCGGACTTCTTCGATCTCCCGCAGGTTCACCTCTGCGCACAAGACTTCTTCGCGATCGTTTGATGCCTCGGCGAGCACGCGTCCGAAAGGATCGGCGAGGAAGGATTTTCCCCAGAACTCCAGGCCTGCGCCTTTGGCTTCGTTGCCGCGAATGTTCCCGGTTTCGTGTCCAACACGATTGACTACGGCCACGAAAACTCCATTCGCAATGGCGTGGGCGCGCTGAATTGTGCGCCAGGCATCATGCTGCGCGGTTCCGTACTGCTCCTTTTCTGCGGGATGCCAGCCGATTGCCGTGGGATAAAACAGAATCTGTGCTCCATGCAAAGCGGTGAGCCGCGCTCCTTCTGGATACCACTGATCCCAACACACGAGCGTGCCGATGCGTGCGACATCTGTATCGAAGGCCTTAAATCCCAAGTCGCCGGGAGTGAAGTAGTACTTCTCGTAATAGAGAGGATCGTCGGGAATGTGCATCTTGCGGTATAACCCGGCGATGTTGCCGTCTTTGCCGATCAAGACAGCGGTGTTGTGGTACAGGCCGCGGGTACGCTTCTCAAACAGAGAGACGATGATCGAAGTATGGGTCTCGCGAGCGACTTTCGACATTGCTTCCGTCGTCGGTCCTGGAATCGGTTCAGCCAGATCGAACAGCGCGGGATCTTCTCGCTGGCAGAAGTATTGGGTACGGAACAGCTCCGGCAGACACACAATCTGTGCGCCATTGCGCGCGGCTTCGCGCACACGCTGCACTGCTTTCTCCAGATTGGCATCGGGATCAGGCGAGCAGGAGAGTTGGATCAGGCCTACTTGGAACGTATCTTCCATTCTTAGGGAACAGGGTACAGGGGACAGGTTACAGGGGGAAGCAATACACAAGAATTGCTGTTCAGCGAGGTTAATGGACTGATGAGTCACCGCGGGTTTCGGGGTTCCTCTGTAACCTGTTCCCTATTCCCTATTCGAAAATCAAGATTGCCGCCGCGATCACCGTGGTCCAGCGGCCGTGCTTGTCGCCTACCGCCGACTGTGTCATGTTCGCCGTGCGCACGATCTTATTTGAGATGCGATAGATCTCCTTCTTCTCATCCCATGACTTGTCGGCGTCGAATTCCACGTCGAGCGTGGTCGCCAGCATTTCGGCAGCAAGCTCTTCAGCGTAGTCACCCGCCTGATCGTCGGTTTCGCCGAAGCTGTGATGTTCGCTCATGTAACCGTAGGTGCTGCGATCGGTCGGGATCGCTACGCCGATGCTCGATGCCAACAAGCGGTGCGGCTCGCGCGTCGAGTTTTCCGCAACCACAGCAAAGACCACTTCGCCGTGATTCAGGTATTTCGATCCTTCTTTGCGAGAGACCAGCTTGCAATGCGGCGGAAAGATTGAGGAGACGCGCACCAGATTTTGTGATGCGATGCCGGCGTCGCGTAACGCGAGCTCAAAGGAGGTCAAGCGCTCTTTGTGTTTTCCCACCCCTTTGGTGAGAAAGAGCCGCTTGGGAACCATGTCTTTGCCCAATTCAGAGATCCTCCGGTAGGCGTATGAGAAAAAATAAAACTAACAGAAATTGTGCACTGCGCGAGAAGGAAAATATTGAAAGCGCGTAAATTTTCCCGGCGCTCAGGAATGCGCCATTTTCTTGACTGGCTTTCGGTTGACGGCGATCTCCATGAACGCCCGAGCGGCGCGGCTCAGCGTTTTATCTTTACGATGAACGAGCGCGAGGTCTCGCCGAATCGGCGGATCGGTAAAGTTGTGCGCCACTAATGTTCCCGAGCGAATTTCGTCGGAGATGTTGGAGCGCGCAATGAAGCCGATGCCGACATCGGCGGCTACAAAGCGCTTGAGCAGTTCGCTCGAGTCCAACTCCATGGACACCTGCTGCTTAAGCTCGGCCTTCTGGAACACATCGTCGATCGCCTCGCGAGTGCGTCCAAGTTTGGGCAGGACCAAAGGATATTTCGCGACATCGTCCAACCGCACGTGTGTAAGTTGAGCTAAAGGATGCCGGGGGCTGGCAATAAGCACGAGTTCATCGTGATGGATCGGCAGCGCGTTCAGACGAGAATCCTTTACGGGCATAGAAACCACGCCGAAGTCCACGATTTGGTCGATGATTGATTCGACCGTCTTTGCCGTCT
>DATEMI010000568.1:0-2279 GCA_035275665.1 Terriglobales bacterium
GGCCGACTGTACCGGCATCATCGGATATCCCATCATCGGCAGAGTGAGCGAGACCGTGGAGCTTCGCACGCCGGGGACAGAATCGATTCGACGAAGTACCTCGTCGTAGAAGGCGGCCTGCAATTCCGGCTTGTTGTAACGCGTGGGCGAGAGTGAGACGCGAAACGTGAGTAGGTTTGCGAAGTCGAAGCCTGGATCGACGTGGCTGAGGCGCACGAGGCTACGAATCAGTAGAGCCGTTCCGCTGAGCAGCACGATCGACAACGCGACTTGAATTGCAACCAGCGCATTGCGCGCATTGAACGACCGCCATCTCGACGAGCTGACGGTCGACTCGCCGCGTGACTTCAGCACCGCGGTCAGATCGGGACGTGATGCCGTGCGCGACGGAAGCAGTCCGAAGACAATGCCAGTCGCGATGGAAAGCAGGAGCGAGAAGGCCAGAACCACTGGATCGAGATGAATTTCGTTAAGACGCGGCAGTTCAAGGGCATTTGAGCTGCTGAGCGTCACCACTGGTATGATCCAGCGCGCCAAAGCCACGCCCACAACCGCAGCCAACACCGACAAAATTGTGCTCTCAATGAGAACTTGCGCGATTACACGTCTGCGAGACGCGCCGAGGGCAGCCCGTACGGCGAATTCACGGGATCGAGAAGTGGCGCGGGCAAGCAGCAATCCGGCAACGTTTGCGCAGGCGATCAGCAGCACGAAGGTGACGGCGCCAAAGAGCATCCAGAGAATGCTTCGAATATTGGAGACTAGCGATTCTTTCAGCGGCTCTACGCGCGCGACCTTGCCAGGCCTCGTGTCGAGCATGCCCGGATGCGCAGCGTCATACTGATGATTAATCACCTCGAGTTCAGCGGTGGCTTTCGTGAGAGTTGCGCCGGGAGCAAGGCGTCCGAAAACAACGAGCAAAGGGCTGAACTGATTTACGTCTTTTGCCGGCTGTGGGAACCAGACGTCGATATTGGCGAAGGGGAAATTGAAATTGGCCGGCATGATGCCGACGACGGTGTGAGGGAATCCAGCAACGTCGATCGAGCGGCCGACAATTTGCGGATCACCTCCGAATCGCCGCTGCCACAGATTCGAACTGATGATCACAACCGGCGGCCCGCTGGGAGAGTCTTCGTCCACTGAAAAGCTGCGTCCGATGAGCGGCTCGGTTCCTAGTATGGATAGAAAATTGGCTGATACGCGGGCCTGCTTGATGACCTCCGGGGTAAACGCGCCGTTTAGAGCTACATCGGCGGACGCGCTGTAATAATCTCCAATCTCAGTGTAGGAACGGGCAGACTTCTTCAGTTCGTCAAAGCGAATGGGCGTTGCCCCAGACGTGATCAGGACGAGGCGTTCGGGATGCCGATAGCCAAGTGGACGAAGCAGAATGCCTTCGACGAGCGAGAAAATCGCCGTCGTCGCGCCAATGCCGAGGGCGAGCGTTGCAATGATGGTCAGTGTGAATGCTGGAGCTTTGCGAAACTGGCGAAAGGCGAAACGAATATCCTGCGCAATTGCGTTCATTGACTTGCTGTCCTTCTAACTTTCCGTCGCGCTGCCCGCGTTCCGTTCGCAGGCAATACAGTCCAGTGACATCATGAATCGGAAAGCGGAATCAGATGATTCTTTCCTCGAGTTAGAGCATCTAATTAAGAGCTGCGCTTGGAGCAGGTCGGCTCCACATTACACTGCCGAAGTTTACGCTGATTTTCGCTGTTACTGATGTTTTGCTTCGCTGTTATTCTTGAGAAGGTTCTCGCAAACCCGCGATTTTAGGGCAGAAAACATCGGACTCGACAAACTTACGCTGTTAAATACGCTGTTAGCAGCGAAAGCAGGCTTTCCCGTTGAAACGGAGTAGTCGATGTTCACCCCACGTCCAATTGGATTTGTGCGCAGCCAGTACAGAGCAACCAGCGAAGTTCCCAAAGGCCTCGGCACAAAACACGATGTTGACGGCGTGCTCAGCATTCTGCCGGAGTTCGGCGATGGACTGACCGACATCGAAGGTTTCTCTCACTTGTACATTCTGTGGGAGTTTGATCGAAACAGCGGATTCGAGCTGCTCGGCACGCCACCTTCGGACAATCGCGCGCACGGAGTATTCGCGACGCGGTCGCCTCGTCGTCCAAATCCGATTGCACTGACTGTGGTCGAGCTACTGCGGCGCGATGGTCTCGATCTGCACGTGCGTGGAGTCGATATGCTCGACGCCACGCCAATCCTCGACATCAAGCCATATCTCTCCAGCATTCCTGCTGAGAAGCTCCGTC
>DATEMI010000569.1:0-10320 GCA_035275665.1 Terriglobales bacterium
GATCGATTCGAGACGCCCTCCGAGCAGGCATGTAGCCGGCCAGCATGACCGCACCGAATAGAATTCCCACAGCGGAACTGAGCGTCAGCGGGTCGTTGGTCTTTATCCCAAATAAGAACGACTGGACAAGTCTAGACGCGCCAAGAGCCGCAGGTACACCGATGGCGATGCCCAATGCCGCAAACAGGATTACCTGGCCGAGAATCATCCGCATTACGACGCCGCGTTGCGCTCCCAACGCCATGCGGATACCGATTTCTGCGGTTCGCCGCGCCACTCCGTACGCAGTGGTTCCATACAGACCGATGCCGGCGATCACCAGCGCCAGCATGGCGAACCCGGTGCAGAGCCTTGCGAAGACAATCTCCTGGTTCATGGTGCGATCGATCTCCGCCGCCTGTGTTCGTATGTCGACTAGAGGAATGCGGCTATCCGCGCGATGCACGATCTCGCGCACCGTGGGAACATAATTCAGAGGATCTCCGATCGTGCGCAGCGCATAGACCATCTGCTGCACACGCTGCTGGTCCTGATTGTAGGGAATATAGAGCACAGGTCGGGTTGCCTCTTTCAACCGCCCATAATGGGCATTGGAGGCCACGCCGATAATTTCCATCTCCCGTGGATGTGGACCTCCCCGAGTAATGTGCCGGCCCAAAGGATCTTCAGTGCCAAAATGGACCTTGACGAATCGCTCGTTGGCTACTACAACGCCCGTCGAGTCCGGCGTATCGCGCTCGTCGATCTCTCGACCGAGAAGCATCGGGATCTGCATCGTCGAGAAGAATCTGGGCCCGGTGTGCAGGATTCGCGTTTCCGGGGCTGCGGACTTGCCCGATACGAGAATCTCCACTCCCCTGCCTGCGCCGAGAAGAGACGCGTGTGAAAGGGTAGCGCTGCGGATACCCGGAATTGACGCAAATTGCTTCCGTAGTTCCTCATAGAACGCGAGAATCTCCGGATCGTGGTGGCCGGCCTGGCGGGCATTCAACTCGAACAGCAGCACATTCTCGCGATTAAAACCTAATGGGATCGACTGCAGATGGGAGAGGGTGCGCACGAACAAACCTGCAGCCACTACCATGAGCAGCGAGATAACGATTTGCGAAACCACCAGCACGTGACTCAAGCTCAGGCGCCGGAAAGCTAGCTTCGACTGCCAACCACGCTCGGCCGCTCGGCCTCCCTTGAGCGCAGACATCACGTCGGCACGCGTCGATTGAAGGGCCGGCGCGAGACCAAACACCGCTCCGCAAAACACAGACAGAACGAAGGTGGCTATGAGCACATGCCAATTCAGTCCCGCGTGCAAGGTGAAGCCCTCGTGTCCATTCGCTAGGAGAACGGTCAAGAAATTAACTCCCCAGAACGCCAGGACGACGCCGAGCACACCTCCTAGAAATGCCAGACAGACGCTTTCAGTGAGAAGCTGCCGAAGTACGCGTAATCGATCTGCACCGATGCTCAGCCGCACAGCAATCTCTCGCTGGCGAGCCGCTGCCCGTGAGAGAAGCAAGTTGGCGATGTTGGCGCACGCAATCGCCAGAATCAAGCCAACCATCGCCAACAGCAAATAAAGCGGTTTGGAATAACGGCGTCGCAACGTGCCCAATCCACCGGCTCCCTCTTCGACACGCAGAGCGGGAAGCGACTCGAGCTCTCTCGGATTGCTGGCCGTTGCCGCAACCCACTGCTGAAAAGCCGGCGCCAAGGCAGCCTGCGCCTGCGCACGAGTGGCGCCGGGACGTAGTCGGCCCATCATCTGAATCCAATAATGATTCCGTTCCAGGTAGGTCTCCGGTTTAACAGCCCAGGGCACAGTCCTGTCCAGCAGCAGGTTGGCGTGCATTGGCAAATAAAAATCGGGACTCTCGGCGGGATCTACTCCGAAGAACTCTGGCGGGGTTACCCCAATCACGGTAAATACGATGTTGTCGATAAGGACAGATTGTCCGACCGCATTTGCAGCACCTGAAAAGCGGCGGTCGGCGAGGCCAGCGCTGATCACGACGACTGGCGGCGCGCCCGCTCGATCATCGTCGGCAATGATCAGGCGGCCAGCCGCGGGAGGCACGGCCAGCCCAGTGAAATATTCGCCGGAAACGTATTCGCCGGCGGCGATCTCTGCCTCTCCTTTTATTGTCAGGTTTCGCTTGTCCGAGTGATAGTAGGCGAAGAGGTTGGAGAAGACAGCGTTGTTTTCCCGCAGGAGTTCGAAGACGCCGAAGGGGAAAATTCCACTGCTAAGCCCGTCCCCCTCGACCCAATCAGACCCATCCATACTGTGCATCACGTGATTAGGGCGGGGACCTCTGGGGTCTTTGCTGTGCCAATTCAGGACGACCAGAGATTCGGGATCGGAAACCGGAAGGGAGCGTAGCAGGATCGCATCCATGAAGCTGTAAATCGCCGTATTGGCTCCAATGCCAAGCGCGAGCGAGAGCAATGCCAGAGCGGTGAAAACACGATTGCGGAACATTGTCCGTAGGGCATAGCGGAGATCCTGGATGAGTTGTTCCAGCAGAATCCAGCCCCAAACCGCCCGAGTGTTCTCCTCCACGATCGCGGGATTTCCCAATTCGAAACGCGCCGACCGCAGGGCCTCTTCCTTTGACAGCCCCTCTTCTGTGCGCTCCTCCGCTTCCTCCTCCAGATGAAACTGGAGTTCCTCGCACAGTTCATCTTCCCTGGCGCGTCGTTGCGTCAGCCACCACAGCTTGCGAAAGAACGAAATCATTGCCCCTCCTGATCTGCAGGGCGCAGAATCAATCCCATCGCTCGCGAGAACGTCTCCCATTTAGATTGCTCAGCGACGAGTTGTCTTCGTCCTCGCGCTGTGAGGCGATAGTATCTGGCGCGTTTGCCCTTATCCGACAGCTCCCACGAAGCCGCGATCCAGCCTTTCGCCTCAAGCCGGTGCAGCGCAGGGTACAAAGAACCGGTCTCGACCTGTAGCAGATCTTCTGAAGTGCGTTGAATGTGTTTAGCAATCGCGTGGCCGTGCTTCGGCTCTCGCAGCAACGTGCGAAGAATGAGGACCTCTAGAGTACCTTGCAGGAGTTCTAAACGGGCTGGTGGTTCTGACTTGGGCATCGCGTAGACACTCTACTAAAGATTATGTAGAGTGTCTACCGAGGGGACAGACCCGCACGTTTCTTCGCTTTCAGCAAGGTCCGGTGCTTCTGGTCGGCCACTCCTACGGTGGCGCAATCATCACGGAGATGGGCGATCTTTTAAACGTGGCAGGACATGTGACGCGTCGGCTGTTTTATCCTTACTTCCCGCGACTTTCATTGCACAGGAAGGACAGATGAAATATCGTCCACTCGGCCGCACCGGTTGGAATGTATCTGAGATCAGCTTTGGAGCATGGGCGATCGGAGGAGCTTGGGGACACGTCTCCGAAGATGAGGCGCTTGGCGCCTTGCGCACCGCTATCGACTCCGGCGTGAACTTTATCGATACCGCCGACGTTTATGGCGACGGCCGCAGTGAGCGTCTGGTCGCGCGCCTCAAGAAAGAACGCAAAGACGAAATCATGGTAGCCACGAAAGCCGGACGCCGTCTGCCGCGCCAGACTACCGAGGGCTACAGCCGGCAAAACCTCACCACTTGGATTAGCGACAGTCTGCGCAATCTCGCCACTGACGCGATCGATCTGCTGCAGTTACATTGCCCTCCAACCGACCTTTACTACCATCCCGAAGTCTTCGGCGTGCTCGACGATTTTGTTCGCGCCGGCAAGCTGCGGTTTTATGGAGTGAGTGTCGAACGTGTCGAAGAGGCGATCAAGGCGATCGAATATCCCAATGTGCAGAGCGTGCAGATCATCTTCAACTGTTTTCGCCAGCGCCCAGCCGACGTTTTCTTTCCGCTCGCGAAGCAGCGCCAGGTTGGGATTCTCGCCCGCGTGCCGCTTTCAAGCGGCATGCTCACAGGCAAGCTGCGGCGCGATTCGCAATTCGCTGCCGACGATCACCGCAACTTCAATCGCCACGGAGAAGCCTTTGACGTGGGCGAGACCTTCTCGGGCGTCGACTACGATCTGAGCCTGCAAGCGGTGGAAGAGATTCGCCGGATCCTGCCGGCAGGAGTGACCATGAGCCAGTTTGCCCTGCGCTGGATTCTGATGTTCGACGCAGTCACATGCGCGATTCCTGGAGGCAAGCGTCCCGATCAGGTCTCCGAGAACTGCCGCGCTGCCGACTTACCGTCGCTCAGCCACGAAGCCATGTCGGCGGTCGAGCGAATTTACGAATCGAAGATCAAAGGCTCGGTGCATCAACGCTGGTAGTCCCGCTTCCTCGCAAGTCAGCAAGGGCGGAAGTCGTCCAACCGTTCAGCCGACCACGTTAACGAGTGTGCCGATTGGTTCGATGGTGATGCGAATCTCGTCGCCGTGCTGGAGCGTGAACGAGTCTGGCGGAACGATTCCCGTTCCGGTCAGGAGAAAGCAGCCGCTCGGGAAAGAATTGTCGCGATACAGATACTCGACGAGCGTCTTTAGGTCGCGTTTCATGCTGCTGAGCGAAGTCGATCCGGCAAAGACCTGCTTGGCGCCGCGGTGAATCTGGAGGCTGATTTCTGTCGAGGAGGGAAGCGGCGCCTCGATTACAAGAACGCCGGGTCCCAGCGAACAACTGCGGTCATAAACTTTTGCCTGCGGCAGGTAAAGGGGATTCTCGCCTTCGATGTCGCGGGAACTCATGTCGTTTCCAATTGTGTAGCCGATCACCTTGCCTTTGGGACTTACCAGGACTGCGAGTTCCGGTTCGGGAACCGACCACTTTGCGTCGCTGCGGATCGCGACTTTGGCGCCAGGGCCGGCCACGCGATGCGGCGTGCTCTTGAAGAACAGTTCGGGACGTTCGGCGTTGTAGACGTGGTCGTAAAAGTCGCCTCCTCCGGCGCTCTTCGATTCCTCCATGCGTGCGTTGCGGCTGCGGAAGTAGGTAACGCCTGCAGCCCAGACTTCCTGATTCGCAATCGGAGGCTTCAGATGAAACTCGCCGATGTTCCGATTTGGGAGCGCGGGGGCGGTTCTGGCTAGCTGCAAGAGATGCGGTAAGAGATCGTCACGTGTGACTATCGCGTTCCATGAAACGTTTTCGAGTTGCAGAAGAGAACTGTCACTCTCGACCAGCACACCCTCTTCTGTGCGATACAGCTTCATGCTGTCTGGAGTCATGCGTTGCGATTGTAGCTGAGGAGGCTTTTCCGTCTGACGTGATGGACTTAGGCCCTGGAAAACCGGGCATTCGCTTTCGTGTGATTGCAACGAGCTTCAAAATTCGTGTACACGATATTTTCCAGCAGATGAGGCGGAACTTGGCGCATGAGGAAAAGTCGTTCGCAGATAGCTTGGAATTATGCAGGATCGACGTATCCTCAATTCCTGGAAGGAAGTTTCGCAGTATGTCGGACGCGGAGTCCGCACTCTGCAGCGTTACGAGCGCACTCTTGGCTTTCCAATTCGCCGTGTCGCAGGGCGGCCGCATACATCAGTGATGGCGTTCAGCGACGAGATAGATACTTGGCTGGATGGCCGTTCGCGCGGAACTCATCTCAATACCACCAGCGCGGCCGGCTATGACGATTGGGTTCCCGAGTCTGCCTCTGTGACTACAAGCCGAAAACTTTTGCTGTCTTCGGTTGATTCAGGCCGGATCTGGCTGGTTGAAGACGAAGCAGGCTACGTGCAGCAGTTTCAGGAGACAGTCGCAGAGATTGGATCGTTCGACATCGAAGTATTTAGCACGTCTGCGGCGGCGTTAGATGCAGTAACTCAAGTAGAAAAGGGTAAGCTGCGCTCTCCAGCTTTGATCGTACTCGATTATGAGTTGGCGGGCGAAAGTGGTTTTGAAGTACTCGCTCGGTATCGCGCTGCGCGAGGGCTGAGAACCAGCGTTCCCTTGTTGGCATGGAGCGTGCTTGACAATGCGACGACCCGCGACATGTCGATCTGGATGGGAGCGAGTGCATTTGTCCCGAAGGGGCTAGGAGATAGCTCTCTGAAGCGAACTTTGACTAGCATTCTGGCGAAGAAATCAGTACTGCCAAGCGCTTCAACGAAGGCACCATCGCAGCAGCCACGCGAAGAGACATTAGTCTGATCCCGACCGAGGGAAACTTGGCTGCTTGTGTTGACCTTGTAAGTGAAGCTAGCGCACGCACGATAGGATCAGCAGAAATCACAGCTGTTATCTTCGCTTTTCGCGGCTCCGCGACAGTGTTCTTGCGTGCAGCGCAATCTCAAGATCCTCGTCGGTAGCAATCACTCGCACCTTGCAATTACCTGAGCCGATCCGGATTGCATTGTTCTGATTTGCGGTCTCGTCGAGCGCAACTCCGAGATGCTGCAGGTTGGAACAGATTTCACGTCGCACCATCGCAGAGTGCTCCCCGATGCCGCCAGTGAAGACGAGCATATCAATGCCGCCTAACACGGCTGCCATGGCTGCGATGCTCCTTCGGACTGAGTAGCAGAACATCTCGATTGCGAGGCGCGCGTCTGCATTCTTGTCTTGCTCACTCAGCAGTTGGCGCATGTCGCTGCTGATTCCAGACACGCCCAGGAGACCAGAGTAATGATTGAGAAGCGAATCTAATTTCTGCTCGTCGTATCCGCTGCGGAGAAGATTGAGAAGCACTCCGGGATCGAGATCACCGGGCCGAGTTCCCATGACGACTCCGCCGGTCGGCGTCAGTCCCATGGTGGTATCGAGTGATGATCCATTCTTGACCGCGGTAATGCTGCATCCATTCCCTAAATGGGCGATGACGGTGCGCGGCGCAAGCTCGGATCCAAGAGCGCGCACGATCGACTCACACGACAAACCGTGAAACCCGTAGCGCTGAATGCCATTCTCGAAGAATTCGCGGCCAAATGGCAGGCGTGCGGCAACGTCTGGCATGGTCCGATGAAAGGCGGTATCGAAACAGGCGATATGCGAGACGTTCGGAAAAACTTCCATGGCGCGCTTCAATACGTCGAGTGCAGGCGGCAGATGGAGTGGAGCAAATGGGATCGCTTCGTTGAGCTGAGTGATTACCTCAGACGTGATTCGCTGATGCGTGCGCAGTTTTGGCCCGCCGTGGACGATGCGATGTCCTACTGCATCCGGTCGCGGCGCCGACCTGTCCAGCAGCTTCTGAATTGAATATTGTGCGGCAGCACCCGCCGAGGCCACAGCTGACGGTTCGTTGGAGTGCAGCTCCACAGCGCCATGGAGCCATAGGCGACCATTACGGCTGCCCAGCTCTTCCGCTTCTCCCCAGACAAGTCGTTCATCTTTCCCATTATGAAACGAGTAGAGTCCGAGCTTGAGTGACGACGATCCGCTGTTGAGCGACAGCACGGTGGAAACGGCATCGTCTGCGACCATCTTCGCTTACGCAGCCCATCTCCAATTGCGGACTTCAGGCAGATCTTCTCCGTGCTCCGAAACGTACAGCTTGTGCTTCTGCATCATCGCGTAGAAGCGTTCGGTGGCTTTGTCGCTGATATTTTTGAGTCTAGGAATCCTGCGGATCGCGTCAAGCGCAAGCTGGAAGCGATCGAGATTATTGAGCACCACCATGTCGAATGGCGTCGTGGTGGTTCCTTCTTCTTTATAGCCGCGAACATGAAAGTTGTTGTGGTTGCGGCGGCGATAGGTAAGGCGGTGGATCAGCGTCGGATATCCGTGGAAGGCAAAGATCACGGGGCGATCGACAGTAAACAGCTCGTCAAAATCCTCATCCGCCAATCCGTGCGGATGTTCGCTCGACGGCTGAAGTGTCATCAGATCCACAACGTTCACAACCCGAATTCTTATATCGGGAACGTGCTCGCGCAGCAGCGAGACCGCAGCAAGCGCCTCCAGGGTGGGCACGTCACCGGCACAGGCCATGACTACATCGGGATTACCGTTATCGTCGCTGGCCCAATCCCAAACGCCAAGGCCGGCGGTGCAATGGCGAACAGCAGAATCCATGTCGAGCCACTGCAGGGCGGGCTGCTTGCCCGCGATGATGAGGTTCACGTAGTTGCGGCTGCGCAGGCAGTGATCGGCAACCGAGAGCAGGGTGTTCGCATCCGGCGGCAGGTAAATGCGAATGATGTCTGCTTTTTTGTTGGCGACGTGATCGATGAATCCGGGATCCTGATGCGAAAAGCCGTTGTGATCCTGCCGCCAAACATGCGAACTCAGCAGGTAATTCAACGACGCGATGGGCCTGCGCCACGGCAGAGTGCGCGTGGTCTTCAGCCACTTCGCGTGCTGGTTGAACATTGAATCGACGATGTGAATGAAGGCCTCGTAGCAATTGAAGAAGCCGTGTCGCCCTGTAAGCAGATACCCTTCGAGCCACCCCTGGCACATGTGCTCGCTCAGTACTTCCATGACGCGGCCGTCGGTCGTGAGGTTCTCGTCCACTTTCTCGACTCTGGCCATCCATTCTTTGCCGGTGGTTTCGTAGACGGCGTCGAGGCGATTGGACGCCGTTTCGTCTGGACCGACTAAGCGAAAATTCCTCCTGTCCTGATTGAGCTTGATTACATCGCGGAGAAAACGTCCGAGCACGCGCGTGCCTTCAACTTCTATCATGCCGGCCTTATCGACCTTCACCGCGTACTCACGAAAATGCGGCATGGTCAGCGGTTCGAGAAGAATGCCGCCATTGGCATGAGGATTCATCCCCATCCGCCGCCTTCCTTCGGGCGCCAGTGCCGCTAGGTCATCTTTGAAAGTTCCATTTTGGTCAAACAGTTCTTCGGCTTTATAGCTGCGCATCCAGTCTTCGAGGATTCGCAAATGCGCCGGATTGTTCCGGACGTCGTCCACCGGCACCTGATGCGCTCGCCATGTTCCTTCGACTGGCTTACCATCGACTTCTTTTGGACCGGTCCATCCTTTGAGAGTGCGCAAAATCAGCAATGGCCAGCGCGGACGCTCGACCACCACCTGCTTGCGAGCGCGCTGCTGAATCGCGCGGATGTCGACGATAATTCTGTCGAGCGTCGCCGCCATGAGCTGATGCATTTCTGCGGGATCGGTGCCTTCGATAAAGAGCGGCTCGTATCCATATCCGCGGAACAGATCGATGAGTTCGTCATGGCTCATGCGATCGAGCACCGTAGGATTCGCGATCTTGTAACCGTTGAGGTGCAGGATCGGGAGCACGGCGCCATCCTTAGCCGGATTGAGAAATTTGTTCGAGTGCCAGCTCGTCGCACAAGCTCCGGTCTCTGCTTCACCGTCGCCAACGATGCACGCAACGATCAGGTCTGGGTTGTCGAAGGCCGCTCCATACGCGTGCAGCAGCGAGTAGCCGAGTTCGCCGCCTTCGTGAATGGAGCCGGGAGTCTCAGGAGCGACGTGGCTGGGAATGCCATAAGGCCAGGAGAACTGTCGGAAGAGCCGGCGCAACCCATCTTTGTTCTGCTCAATGTGTGGATAGATTTCCGTGTAGGAGCCTTCGAGAAACGTGTGCGCGACTAATCCGGGACCTCCGTGGCCCGGTCCGATGATATAGATCATGTTGAGGTCGTTCTCAACAATGATCCGATTCAGGTGCGTGTAGATAAAATTTAGACCGGCAGTCGTGCCCCAGTGACCGAGCAAACGCGGCTTTATGTCCTCACGCGTGAGCGGTCGCTCCAGAAGAGGATTGTCTTTCAGATAAATCTGGCCGACAGTCAGATAATTAGCTGCGCGCCAGTAAGCATGCATCTTGCGGAGCTGCTCGTCTGACAGCGGACGAGAGGAAGTAGATGAAGACTGAGCAGATCCAACGGGAGTGTCTTCGAGTGTCTGCAGCTTCGGCATGTGCAATCCTCGCTTTCATCAGGATACTCGTTTCGGGTGAACGCATTTGTACAGTCACGCCATGTGGAGATTGTGGACCTAGATGGACTTTGTAGACTAGGTGGACTGCAGCTTACATTTGCAGAATGCTCATCCTGGTGATGGGAGTTGCCGGTTCCGGCAAAACTTTGATTGGCAGCATGCTGGCCGAATCGCTGCATTGCATCTTCGCCGATGCGGACCAGTTCCATACCGCCGCCAACATCGAGAAGATGACTCATGGCATGCCTCTCACCGACGCTGATCGTCAGCCTTGGCTGCGCGCAATGCAACAAGCAATCGAGAACTGGACCAAATCGGGACAGAACGCAGTACTCGCCTGTTCCGCCTTGAAACAGAGCTATCGCGATTTGCTCACAGCGGGCGTCCCGGCAACCGTCGTCTATCTAAAAGGAAGTCCTGAGCTGATCCACGCTCGCCTTTTGCAGCGACATAATCACTTCATGAAGCCGCAGATGCTATCCAGCCAGTT
>DATEMI010000570.1:0-9311 GCA_035275665.1 Terriglobales bacterium
GGGCCCGAGATCACCCTCACCGATCCTCTCGGACGTACGGATCTGCTTGGCAACAAGATCACGATTCCGTGGGGTTCACTGGCGAGCACCTACCAGGGCTTCAACAATCTGAATGAGTATTTCAATTCGCAGGCGAGCAGCATTCGCCATGCGGGCTACATCAGCTTTACGCGCCGCATGAAGAGCCTGGAAGCGACGGTGAACTACACATATTCGAAGTCAATGGATAATGCCTCCGATGCCAGTCCGGACACGCGTACTTTGACGACCCCGACATCGAGCGGCGGCAACGTGAG
This sequence comes from Terriglobales bacterium, assembly GCA_035275665.1. Classification (GTDB taxonomy): domain Bacteria; phylum Acidobacteriota; class Terriglobia; order Terriglobales; family Acidobacteriaceae; genus Gp1-AA112. The sequence goes on from DATEMI010000570.1 coordinate 297, forward strand.
TTTCGGAGCGCCGCTGAGTTCAGACTACTCGATCTCGACCTTCGATCAGCCGCACTGGTTCACCGCGCGTTACGTGTGGGACATGCCTTTCGGCCATAGTCGGACTTTTCTGAGCGACGCCTGGGCGCCGATCCAGGCCATCGTCGGCGGTTGGACGACGAGTGGGCTGGTCCGCATCAACAGCGAATATCCGTTCATGCCGACACTCAGCGACGCCAACGGCCTGAACGCCAGCCTCACACACACGGTTCGCCCCGACGTCAATCCAAATGAGCCGCTGATCAACCCCCTTTACAGCACGAATTGCGTCTCGATCGCTACCTGCGAACCTTACGTGAATCCAGCAGCCTTTATCCGTCCCGAAAAGGGAACGTTAGGTAACGCCGCGCGCGTGCTCGCGATTCGTGGGCCGATGCAGAAGTTCTTTGATGCCTCAATACAGAAAAACTTCCCGTTCCCCGGCAGGTGGGGAGCCGACGGAACCCGTCGCATCCAGTTCCGCGTCGACGCGCTGAACGTCTTCAATCACCCGAACTGGCAGGTCAGCTCGGGCAACGCCGGACCCGATTGGATGGCAGCTCCCAACGAGGGCACGATTACTTTGAACCCGAGTACAGGTGTCAGGACGATCACTCCCCTGACGATGTCTGAATACGATACGTGGGCAAACCTCAATGGACAGCCGCCCTGTGCAGCCAACAAAAATAGCGTCTGTACCAACACTGCGGGGCAGCAGCTCTACAACCAAATTACACAGATGATCAACTCGCAACGGTTGTCGTCGGGTGCTCTGCCGACAACTTTCTGGACGGTTCCGCTCCCGCAGCAGTTCGCTACCACCGACGCCAACAAATTTGATATCCGCACTTTGGACGGTTTCAAGCTTTATCGCTTGCGGCAGGCGTACAACACGGGTTTCGGTCAGTTACGCGAATTGCAGTTGCCGCGGTACCTGCAGTTTGGACTCAGAATCTTTTTCTAAACGGAACCCGCTCATTGTGAGGATCAGTCGCGTTTCGGTATTCTTTCTGCTCGTCGCGAGCTCTGGGGCGCAGGTGCCCGCGACAAGTCCCTCCCCAACACCGCCGGTGCAATCGCAATCGCCCGCGCAGGAACCACCACGCGACTGGATTGATGCAGCTACCCACCGCCGCATCATTCGCTTGTCCGATGAGCCTGGCACCTCGAGCCTGTACTTTCATCAGAACGCCTATACCGCGAAGGGCGACCTGCTGCTTGTCACCACCCAACACGGCCTGTCGGTCATTGATCTCGAAACCCGCAAGATCCGCGAGGTCGTGGAAGGCAGAGCTCGCAACGTGATCGTTGGGCGGAAGACGCGGCAAGTGTTCTATCTCAAAGGTGACACCGCGTACGTCACGAATCTCGATACGGGCGAGACTCGCAGCATCGTGACCGAGCCGCGTCTGCGTACAGGATCGGGTTTCGCCGTGAATGCTGACGAGACGCTACTCGCAGGAAGCTGGGAGGACAATCCGCAGCCTCTGCAGCAGAACCCGACGCAGCTTCCGCGAGACCGCGGCGACAACTATCCTGGCAAAGGCTCGATGATGGAACGGCGCCTGGCGGCGAAGATTCCGATGTCGTTGTACACGATCGATATCAAAACGGGAAAACTCAACACCTTCAATCATTCGACTGACTGGCTCAATCACGTTCAGTTTTCGCCCACCGATCCAAACCTGATCATGTTTTGCCATGAGGGACCGTGGCACAAAGTCGATCGCATCTGGACCATCAAGACGGACGGCACCGAGCTGCGCCAGATACACCATCGCCAGATGGAGATGGAGATCGCCGGACATGAATTCTTCAGCCCCGACGGCAAGACGATCTGGTACGACCTGCAGACGCCAAAAGGGAAAGAGTTTTGGCTCGCGGGGTTCGACCTGGCGAGCGGCAAGACAATGCGCTATAAGCTCGAGTGCAGCGAGTGGTCAGTACATTACAACGAAGCGCCCGACGAGAAGCACTTTTCGGGCGATGGCGGCGGGCCGAATAGCGTGGCCAAGGGCTGCAACGGGCAGTGGATTTATCTGTTTACTCCGAAAGACGGTGCGTTGCAGGCTGAAAAGTTAGTTGATCTCTCGAAACATGACTACCGATTAGAGCCCAATGCAAGCTTCACTCCGGACGGCAAGTGGATTGTATTCCGCTCGAACATGTTTGGACCGACTCATGTCTTCGAAGTGGAAGTGAAGCGGGCAGATTAATGCATTTCGCAATTGCTGTGTCGTGATTTTCGTAATTGCTGCGTCCTGAGTTTCGCGCGATGGCTGTGTCCTCATTGAGATGGAAGCCCCCTAACTGAACAGGCTGCGGAAAAATGCCAAAACAGAACCAGCGGCGGTAGCTTGTGGGTCGCAGATCGCGAATGGCGAGCTCCGAGTGCAACGATACTGTCGGCAATTGTGGAGAAACGCAGCCGCAACACACGTGGCTTCCCCACCGCCTACCGGCGCCGGTTCTGTTCCCTGGCGGTGCTCGCATTCTTCGCAGCCTGCGAAGTCGGGGCTCCCACGGCGCTGTGATCTCCGACTGAACTCAGAAGCCGCCTCGACCTGTCCAGGGTTGCAGATAATACTCGCTTTACACATCAGCGTCGGATGTGACAGAACCGGCATCGCGCCACCTACTCTTCAAACCAGCGCATTTGCGGGTCCACGCGGCCTCCCTGCCGGGCAAGCAAAGCGTCGATGTGCGGATTCACTGGCGGATGTTTTTCTGGGACCACGGCACCTGCGAAAATCAAAGCGTCAATGATTCGTAGAAATCCCTCCGATTGGCGATGACGTTCAGCAGATTCAAGCGCATGCCACAGCACCGTACCTCCGCGATTGGTTTTGATTTCAAGCGGAGGGTGGTGACGCAGCAGTAGCTTTACCGTTTCGGCATGTCCGTACATTGCGGCGTAATGCGTTCCCGTGAAGCCGTCTCCGCAATGTTCTGCGACGTCAGCGCCACGATGCAGCAAAAACTCGACGACGCCAATGGCGCCATATCCACAGGCGTAACGGAACGCCTGCTGCATTAACTGCTGCGAAACAGCGGGCTTCTCATTTCGGTCGGGATAAAGATGCTTTTGCACTTCTTCGAGAAGGCCCAACGCAGCCGCGGAGACGAAGTCAACATACGCTCCCTTACCGGCGAGAAAGCGCGCGGCTCCGGGCTGCCCATTTGCGAGGCAGGCGAAGACGAGCCAATGCGCGTTTCCAGCACTGCCTTTCCGGTCAATGCGGGCTCCATGGTCGAGGAGCAATTGGAGTAATTCGTCCATTACGCCGGCATTCGCCGGGTGGACACTCGTCGCTGCCAAGCTCAACGTCGTGCAATCACCACGGTAGACGTGACAGATCGCATCGACTTCGGCTCCCGCATCGAGCAGGATCTTCGCGATCTCCAAGATGTTCTTCGGGGTTCTCTGTCGAAATCCCTCAACGCCATTTGCTGAGACATAGTGCAGCAACGCCGCGCCATGCTCTCGCGTCGAGCGTGCGCGGACGAGCTCTGGATTTCCGCGCAATAGGCGTTTTAATTTGGGAGCGTCACCGCTGACGATCGCGTCTGCCGCAGCTTCGAATTGCGAGGTCTCCGATTGCGATTGCGCGCGTTGGTGCAGGTGTCGTGAGAATTTCGGCCAGCTTTCGAAACCTTGCGCTCGGGCGATCACAAACTGGGCTTTGGTGAGCGTCCTCATCTCTTTGTTGATCAGTTCTTCTATCGCGTGTCTCGCGACTTGTTTACTCCAACGCTCGATGCGAACCGGCATACCCGGCGTGATCACGATTCCGGAGTGGCGTACCAGCGCGTCGATCCAGTGGCTGGCCCAATCGCGGATCGCGTCCTCGCTGACTCTTGCCGCTCGCACGAGTTCCTTTGCGAGTTTGCGATATTGTTCGAGCTTGGGTCTTTGCGGGAGGGGGAGCGCGTCCTGCGGATTGGGAAACATACGAATCTCCTTTCAGCGCATGCCTGGAGTCCGCACTAGCTCAGGCTGAAAGAAAGTTCGTACCTTCAGTTTGGATTTCTGTGGGTGGGCACTGCCCTTTCCGCGGACTGGATGCGCCCCTCGCGCTGAAGACGAGAGTATGCCGGATTACACCTAGCGTCAAACAGAGATACGGGCCACTTCGATGAGCGGGGCTCGGCTTACTTCGCGCGCCTGAGACTGGAAGTATTATTGGGAGGCATCGTCTAACACGTCTATACGCTCTGAATGCGCTTCAACATCATCACCATCTTCCCCGACTTTTTTCATGGGCCGCTCGATTTCGGAGTGCTGCGTCGCGCGCGCGAGCAGGGATTGGTGGATGTCACGATTCATGACTTGCGCGCATTCACGCACGACCGTCACCAGACGGTTGATGATCGTCCTTTTGGCGGTGGGGAAGGCATGGTGCTGAAGGCGCAGCCGATTTTCGAGTGTGTCGAGTCGCTGGGTGTTGTGTCGCGAGAGGACCGACTTAGGGCCGACTCGCGTGAGACGGTCATTCTCTTGTCTGCGCAAGGCCGACTCTTCGATCAACAGGAGGCCGAGGCGTTATCAAGGCTGGATCGTGTTGTCCTGCTTTGCGGCCGCTATGAGGGAGTAGATGAACGCGTAAACGAACACCTCGCGGACCGCGAGCTGTCGCTAGGTGATTTCGTGCTCAGCGGCGGCGAACTCGGTGCGGCGATGATCATCGACGTGATTACGCGGCTCGTGCCTGGCGTCCTGGGCAACGAGGCATCGGCACACCAGGAGAGCTTCAGTTCGCACATCAAGACTGCGCAATCTGATGTACCCGACTCAACCTGCGCGTCCCGCGGACTGCTTGACTATCCTCACTACACGCGGCCGGCCGAGTTTCGCGGCTGGCCCGTCCCGGACGTGCTCTCGTCGGGGAATCACGACGAAATCCGCCGCTGGCGCCGGCGCAAGGCGCTGGAGAAGACGCTGCGGAATCGTCCTGATTTATTGGAATCCGAAGCTCTGAACGACGAGGATCGGATGCTGATGGATGAACTAAGCACCTTCGGCTCAAAGCGCGGCAAAAGCTGACAGCTTCTGCTGCATCGGGTACAATCTACCTTTGTCCTCATGGCGCAGTCGCGTCTGCAGGGCTCTGTTGCGGCGCTTTTGAGGACCACCTACCGGCGCGGCAAATCATAGAAATTTCATGCGTGTGCCGGCAGAGTCGGTGCGACGTGCGCGAAAGGAACTCATAATGTCGATTTCACCGATCATGGCTAAGCTCGCTGATAAGTTGCAGCGCAAAGACATTCCTCATTTCAATCCGGGCGACACCGTCCGCGTGCAGGTGAAGATCAAGGAAGGCGACAAAGAACGTCTGCAGGCTTTCGAAGGCGTGGTGATCGCTCATAAGAGCGGACCGCAGGCCAGCATCACTGTCCGGAAAATCAGTTTCGGGCAGGGCGTCGAGCGCATCTTCCCGCTGAATTCCAGAGTCATCGATAAGATCGAGCACGTCCGCTCCGGACGCGTGCGTCGCGCGAAGCTCTTCTATCTTCGTCAGCTCAAGGGCAAGGCTGCCAGGTTGCGCGAAGTGGAAGGCTAGTCTCGAGTTGCGGAATTTCACAAATTGCAAAAGAACAGCCGCCCCGGGTGGGCGGCTTAGGTTTTTCAGAACCACGCTCTCGCTTGCTAAATGGAAAACAAACGTTTCCGCAATCCAGCGAGTGAGAGCAAGCCAGAACCGAGCAACAACATCGCAGAAGGCTCTGGGACAGCTACTTCAGAAATCTTTCCCTGCAGGGTAGTGACACCTCCGTTCGTCGTGTACGGAGACAGCACCACGCCTGGACCATCCATCGTGAAGCTGCTGATTTGGTAGGTAACGCCACCCAGAGTGATCGACGTAGGATTGGAAAAGATTACCTCCGTTCCACTGCTCGTCGTCTGAAGACTGCCGCTCAAAGAGGCCAGTAAGCTTCCACTGCTCGGTGAAGCAGCAGGAGCTGACTGGCTGATATCCAAGGTGAAGCTTACGCCGTTAAAGTTAGTCAGAGACCCCGCGCTAGCGTCGAAGTTCCCAAGACTATTGAAGGTGAACAGAGTTCCCCCTTTGCCGGGCTGATCAGGAGTAACGGTTGCATTTGTAAGCCCCTCGAAGCTGAGTGAGACTCCGCTTCCAGTGCTGCAAACACTTCCGCTACTCGCACAGGCCCCTCCACTAAATGTGCCTGTGGTGCTGAAGGTTACTGAATCGGCAAACCCCGGTGCCGCCAAGCAAAACAGTAAAGCGGCGCCGAGTAGCCAGGTGGTCTGCAAGATGCGTTTCATCCTAGGTCTCCCTTATGAAACATACTGGTGCCTAATTCCTCGCATACCAGTACGCCACTTCGGATTGCAAGTAGATGTCCAAGGGATGTCCCGGCAAACCAAGCTGCATCAATGGTTTACGATGAAAATCGATTTATTCTAATGTGCGTGTTGCAAAGCCATGCACATTACAGGAAGTCCTTTACCCTCAATCAGTTAGATTTCAAGACTTCCACAGACTGGTGCATGCCTGTGGACGAATTCATGGCGAAACCGTGCTCAGACCGTGCTGTGCCGTGAATCGCGTGCTCCAGTCGCATGCTTCTCCCCACTCTGGAACCCAGCGCGGTTACACTTTGTTTTCAGGATCAAAGAGGTGGGGATTGTCGCAAGCTTATGACGCGGTGATCGTCGGGGCGGGAATTGTTGGGCTCTCGGCGGCCAAGGAGCTGAGTGAGCGTTATCCGAGGTTGAGACTCGCCGTCCTCGAGAAAGAGTCGAGTGTCGCGGCGCATCAGACCGGGCACAACAGCGGCGTCATTCACTCCGGCGTGTATTACCATCCAGGCTCGCTGAAAGCGCGCTTCTGCGTGCAAGGCGCGGCGGAGATGGTTCGCTTTTGCCAGTTGTATGAGGTCCCGCATGAGATTTGCGGAAAACTGGTCGTCGCCAGTGAGGAAAGACAAAAACCCGCGTTGGAGGAGATTCATCGTCGCGCTCTGGCTAACGGCGTGCCAGGAGTGCGTCTCCTGTTGGCAAGCGAGATTCGCGACTACGAGCCCTACGCGGCCGGCGTGGCTGCGCTGCTGGTTCCTGGAACCGGAATTACGAACTACAGGCTCGTGGCGGAAAAGTATGCTGAATTAGCGGTGAGGTCGGGGGTCGAACTTCGAACCTCTTCCGCCGTCCTCGGGATTCGTGATTCCAATTCGGAGTTCACGATTGAGACTTCTTCGGGAGCGTACAGATCGAAGTTCCTGATCAATTGCGCAGGCTTGTACAGCGATCGCATTGCGCGACTTACCGGAGCGGAGCTGCCGCTGCGAATCATTCCGTTTCGCGGCGAATATTACGAGCTGCGTCCGGAGCGGCGCGACCTGGTGCGGACATTGATTTATCCCGTGCCCGACTCGCGCTTTCCCTTTTTGGGGGTTCATTTCACCAAGAAAGTCGGGGGCGGAGTGGAAGCAGGTCCGAACGCCGTACTCGCCCTGAAACGCGAAGGCTACTCCAAAACAGCTTTCCACCCGGCTGACGTTCTCGACGAGGTTGGCTTCCCTGGTTTCTGGCGTATGGCAAAGAAGTATTGGAGAACAGGTTTTGCAGAGATGTATCGGTCTTTCAGTAAAGCCGCTTTTGTTAGCGCACTCCAGAGGCTTCTTCCCGCGATTCGGGAAGAAGACCTCATTAATGCCAGTGCAGGAGTCCGCGCGCAGGCCGTTGATAAGAACGGAGCATTGGTGGACGATTTTCAGTTTGTTACGCAAGCAAGGGCTCTCCATGTATGCAATGTTCCTTCACCGGCGGCGACCGCATCTCTGCCGATCGGGCGTCACATTGTGGAAGTAGCTGCCCGCGACTTTGGCTGGAGCCGAAACGGAGATCGCGCAACTGTTGTGAGCTAGCGAGTCTTTTCTGGCGCCGGAATCATCGTTACCATAGGCGAATTCTCGTGTGGCTCTCGCGGAGAAGTAATGTCGACGCAAAATCCCGTAATCACTTTGCAGAGCGCTGAAGAACGCGACCGCGATCTCGGGTTCGGTTCCGTCGTCTCGCAGGCGCGGAATGTGCGCTTGCTGAATCGTGATGGCAGCTTCAATGTTCGGCGCAAGCAAAGCATTACCGACTCCTACGCCTCCTACTATTCGCTTCTGATGATGTCGTGGCCGAGGTTTATCGGCCTAGTGGTCGGCTTGTATATCGCGATCAACGGCATCTTCGGCGTTGCTTATCTGCTTTGCGGTAATGCGGCTTTACAGACGACGGGCGGGCAGACAATCTCATCTTCGTTTCTCAAAGCATTCTTTTTCAGCATCGAAACGTTCTCTACCATCGGTTACGGCAATATCGTTCCGGTCACGTTGGCGGCGAATGTAATTGTGTGCGTGGAGGCAGTCAGTGCGTTGCTCGGTTTTGCGCTGGCAACCGGTTTGATCTTTGCCCGGTTCTCGCGGCCCACAGCGAAGGTGCTATTCAGCGACGCCGCCATCGTCGCTCCCTACGACGGGATCACAGCTTTCGAATTTCGCATCATCAATTCGCGCAACAATCAACTCATCGAGGTGGGCGCGCGCGTGCTGATGTCCAAGTTCGAGAACGTAGATGGCAATCGCATTCGCAAATACTATCCGTTATCTCTCGAGCGCGAGAAAGTCGTCTTCTTCCCGTTGAGCTGGACAATCGTGCATCCCATCGACGACAAGAGCCCTCTGCGCGGATGCACGCGCAAAGACCTGATCGCCAGCGACGCCGAGTTCCTCATCCTGCTCACCGGAATCGACGAAACGTTTTCTCAGACGGTCCACGCGCGGTCGTCATATCGCGCCGAAGAACTGATTTGGGGAGCGAAGTTCGGAAACATGTACGTTCAGAACGAACACGGGCAGATCACTGGCGTGGATATGGGACGCTTTCACGCAATTGAGCGTGTAGGGCTGGCGCAGATCGCGGAGTGAAACCGCCTGATGGCTACTGGCTTTCCGACGAAAGCAAAGAACCGCCCGCGGGTTTCA
>DATEMI010000571.1:0-2965 GCA_035275665.1 Terriglobales bacterium
TGAAATCTATCCCGAAGGTGATTCCTCCTCGTTCAAGGGTGCGCCTAGCGAGGTTCGACAAGCACACTCCCAACTGGCGCAAACAAGTTGGCCGCCAATTTCGAGTGGGATATTAGAGCCGCAAAGATGGATTGGATTGCATCTGGCTGGTGAACGAATTGGGAGAATACGAACAGACCACGGAACGAGCGTTCCTGCTCAAATATTTCGACGTGGAGCGACTGTCCGACGAGAACAACTACTATGGTGTCGGAAAGCGCCGACTCGGGAAGCTACGGTCAAAGTCGAGTACTGGAAGCAAGATGTCCGGTTAGCGGTGCCAGTTCAAACGGTCGATGCAACACCATCTGGTATATAGCTGCTTTCAAAGGTGGTGTTTATGAGACCAGGGAGACGGTTTGGGCTTTCCGAGGAGCAGAAGTGCGACGTGTGGCGACGTTGGAAAGCGGGGCAGACGTTGCATGAGATTGGTCGTGCCTTTGGCAAGGAACATTCCTCTATTCGTTGTCTGGTGTCGCGTCACGGGGGGATTGCTCCGGCCGTCCGGCGGCGTGCGCTCCTCGCGCTCACGCTGCGTGAGCGCGAGGAAATCTCTCGCGGGCTGGCTTCCGGTTCGTCGTTCCGTGAGATTGCCAAATGTTTAGAGCGAGCGGTATCGACCGTGAGCCGGGAGGTCGCACGTCATGGCGGCCGTCCCGCGTATCGAGCCAGTCAAGCGGACGGCGAAGCCTGGCAGTCGGCCTTGCGGCCCAAGCGCTGCCTGCTTTCCATCAACCTGAAGTTGCGCGACATCGTTGCGAGTAAACTGATGCTGGACTGGTCGCCGAAGCAGATTTCCGGCTGGCTGAAAACCCAGTATCCCGATGATGAGAGCATGCAGGTGTCCCACGAAACCATTTACCGAAGCCTGTTCATTCAAGCCCGTGGAGCGCTAAAAAAAGAGCTGTTGGAGCACCTGCGATCCAAGCGTCACATACGCCGGTCTCGGCACTCTCACATCTTTAAAGACGGGCGCGGTCAAATCCCGGAGGCCATCTCCATCCGCGAAAGGCCCGCTGAGGTGGAGGACCGTGCCATTCCCGGTCACTGGGAGGGCGATCTCCTGCGTGGCTCAGGGAACAGTCACATCGCCACCTTGGTGGAACGCCAGTCGCGCTTCGTCATGCTGATCAAGATACCCAGCAGAGATACGGTGGAGGTTGTGACGGCATTGAGCAAACACGTTCGTAAACTTCCCGCGACCCTGCGACGCTCGCTGACGTGGGACCGCGGACTGGAGATGGCCAAACACAAAGACTTTACGGTGGCTACGGATGTGAAAGTTTACTTCTGCGATCCGCAAAGTCCCTGGCAGCGCGGTTCGAACGAAAACACAAACGGGCTCTTACGACAATACTTCCCTAAGAACGCAGACCTGACCGACTATTCCCAGTCGGATCTGAACAAAGTAGCGCTGCGCTTAAATCAACGCCCTCGACAAACTTTGGGTTTTCAGACTCCTGCTAGTAAACTTCAGGAAAGTGTTGCGTCGACCCATTGAGACCACCGCGTTAATCAGGACTTGGGTACGTTAAGCTCCGATGCGGGGGCACTACTCTTCGCGCAGAACCACCATCGGATCGACTCTGGTTGTTCGCCAAGCCGGAATGGCCGTTGCGGCGAAGGCCACAAGTGCGAGTAATCCTACAACTGCTCCGAAAGTTGCCGCATCCATAGTGCTCACGCCGAAAAGTAAGCCGGTCATCACGCGAGTTAGCGCGATAGCTCCCGCCAGACCGACGACAATGCCAATCGCGGCTAACTCCATCCCTTGCCGTACCACCAGCCGTATGATGTTGCTGGGGTGCGCGCCCAATGTTACGAGGACCCCGATATCCCGGGTACTCTGCGTCACCAGATACGACATCACTCCATACAGCCCAATCGCAGCCAGCAACAAGGCGAATCCCGCAAACGCCGCCAGCATCGTGCTGGAGAAGCGCTCACGCGACAGTGAGTCGTATAGGCGGTCCTCCATCGTGCGGATTCCATAAACGACCACCGTCGGATCGAGACCGTGGATTTCTTGAACGATGGCGCTCGACAAGCTGGCGGGATCCGAAAAGGAAGTGCGCGCCGCGAGATACAAGCCCCGCTCGGGCCCTTGCTGTTCGGGAAAATAGGTGGCGATCTTGGTATCCGCACCCAACCCATACTGCTTCACGGTGCCGACAACCCCGACGATGGTCATCGGCTTCTTGGGATCGAACCACAAATGCTTCCCAATGGGATCGCCATCCGGCCAGAAGCGTTGCGCGAACTTTTCATCTATGATAACGACGTGCAGAGAGTCTGGAGTGTCGTGCTCTGTAAAGAACCGGCCTTTGCGGAGCGGAATCTCCATAGCCCGAAAGTAGTCTGGGCTGGCGATGCGCTGGTCAACTTGGAGCTCCTGGCCGGGTGGGGATGTGTAGCCCTCTACGTTGATGCCGCCCCAGCCGACGGAACCTGTGAGCGGCAGCGCGGAGACCGTGCCTTCGGCAAGAACTCCCGGTAAGTGCGCGATGCTCGCGTCAATTTGCTGAAACAGATTGGCCGCCGCTTTATCATCACGATACTTTGGATCGCTGGCGACCACTTGCATGGTCAGCAGGCGATTCGTGGTGAAGCCCGGAGGGACACTCTGCAAATGGACGAAGCTACGGATCAGCAGCCCGGCAGCGATCAACAGCGTCAACGAAAGGGCGAGTTCGGAAACGACGAGCAGGCCACGCAGGCGATGCCGCCGCAAATATAGACCGCCCTCGGTTTGGCCGCCGCGTCCTCCCGCTTTCAAGGACGTGTTCAAGTCCACTTTGACAGCGCGCACGACGGGAGCGAGGCCGAACAAAATGCCAGTAAGAAGCGACACGCCGAACGTGAACGCGAGGACACTTCCGTTGATAGCTATATCTTCCAGACGCGGGATATTGCCTGGGTTTATGGC
>DATEMI010000572.1:0-4226 GCA_035275665.1 Terriglobales bacterium
TGCTTCCTTCAAAAGTTTTACAATCAAAGACATGGACGAACTACTCATCGCCGGCCGAGCCTTCAACTCGCGCCTCATTGTCGGAACGGGAAAATACAAAAACGGCGAGCAGACTCGCCGCGCAATCGAAGCTTCCGGCGCAGAGATTGTCACCGTCGCAGTGCGGCGAGTGAATCTTGACCGCAGTAAAGAGTCTCTACTCGACTTCATCGATCCTCAGCGTTACTTTCTCTTGCCGAATACCGCTGGTTGCTACACCGCGGATGAAGCGATCCGTGCGGCGATGCTGGGTCGCGAAGTAGGTTTGTCGGAGTGGGTAAAGGTGGAGGTGATCGGCGATCAGAAGACGCTTTTTCCTGACGTGCAGGCGACTATCGAAGCCACGCGCATTCTGGTGAAAGAGGGATTCACGGTTCTTCCGTACACGTCCGATGATGTAGTGGTCGCAAAAAGACTGCTTGACGCTGGGGCCAGCGCAATCATGCCGCTGGGAGCCCCGATTGGGAGTGGTCTGGGCATTCAGAATTCGGCGACCATCCGTATCTTGCGCGAGATGATCATTGATGTTCCGCTCATCGTCGACGCCGGCGTAGGAACAGCATCCGACGCGACGGTCGCGATGGAGCTGGGAGCTGACGCTGTCCTGATGAACACGGCAATCGCGAATGCCGAAAATCCGGTGCTCATGGCGGAAGCCATGCAACACGCGGTGATCGCCGGCCGCGGCGCCTATTTAGCTGGACGTATGCCAAAGAAGCTGTATGCTACTGCGAGTTCGCCTCTCGAGGGCGTAGTCCGTTAGCCTGGCCGCCTACAACGATTCGATGAAAGATTCTCAGTTTTCCAGCTACGAAGAGTTCTTCGTCTTTTATCTCGAGCAGCACTCGAAAGCCGGCAACCGCGTCATGCATGCCTGTGGCACTATCCTTGGATTCGCCGTTTTTGTGGTCGCTTTAGCGACTCGGCATTACGTTTGGGCTCTTCTTTGGATTCCCGTTGCGTATGGCTTTGCCTGGACAGGTCACTTCCTGATTGAAGGGAATAAGCCTGCGACGTTTGGGCATCCCTGGTGGTCGTTCATCAGCGACTTCCGCATGCTCGGCCTGATGCTGAGTGGCCGACTCGCGCGAAGAAGCAAAACATGACACGGATGGCGCGGATGACACGGATCACACGGATACTGCAAACAGGAATCGTTGGCGAGAGTGTCGACAAAGTAGCCTGCTGCAATGAACAAAGGGAAGCCGTTAGGCTTCCCTTTTGTTGCTGATGGTTCTTGCTTGTTACTTATCGAGCAGAGTCGATGGTCCGAAGTCCCGCTTTGCTGCAGCGGTTCTTGCCCCGCGCGCTGACGCTCCGGCGGCGGTTCCAATCTCCTGCCCATACTTCTCGAGCAGAACCGGCACTAGAGCGCCCTCGGCTTCTTTCACGAATGAGAGTCTTCCGTCTTGCATGTCGATGCGGACGAAATCTCCTAGCTTGAGTTGACCGGTAGCGACCAAGTTCGCCAGTGGGAATACGACGTTCTTCTCGATCGCGCGCTTCAGGTGACGAGCGCCATATTTGTTGTCAGTCCCTTCCTGCAACAGGAACTTCTTTACGCGTGGAGTGCAGCTGAAGACAAACTGCGCGTTGCCCGTTGCTTGAAGGATGCGCTGCTGAACCATACCGAGTTCGATTTCGAGGATCTGTTCCAAGTGCTCAGGTTTGAGCGTCTTGAAGACAACGACCTTGTCGATGCGGTTCATGAACTCAGGCGAGAACTTCCGCCGCGCGGCTTCGGTTGCGGTGCGGGTGATTTTGTCATCGAGCTTGGCATCCACCTGACATGGCTTCTGTCCGAAGCCAAGGCCTCCAGTGATCAACTCACTCATCTCGCCGGCACCCAGGTTCGAGGTCATGACGATGACGCATTGAGACAGATCGACGCGGCGGTTATCGCCCAAAGTCAGTGTTGCCTTATCGAGGATGCCCAGCAGCAACTGCCACAGCGAATCGCTGGCCTTCTCGATCTCGTCGAAGAGCAGCAAGGAGAGTCGAAGCTTCTCGGTATGCCACTGATTCAATGCTTCTTGTGTGAGCAGCGGATGAGTTTCTCTATGACCAAGATATCCCGGAGGCGATCCGATCAGCTTAGCGATCTCGTGACTGTGTTGAAACTCCGCGCAATCGATCTTGATACAGGCTCTGGCATCGCCAAACAAAGTTTCGCCCACAGCTTCGACTACCCGCGTCTTGCCCGTACCCGTAGGTCCGAGAAAGAGCAAATTCCCAACCGGACGTCCTGGCGGGTTCAGGCCTGCCAGAAACATCTGGTAGATTTCAGTCATTTTCTGGATGGCGTCATCCTGGCCAACGATCCTGCGGCGGAGATTTCGTTCAAATTCTTCCGCTTCCGACCCTCGTCGGGTAGGGTCGAGCGCGGTATTTAGACCGGTTTTCATTTATAAGTCCCTCATTAGCCCTGGGACCATCGCCCAATTATTGGAGCGACTGTTCTTTTGGTCAGATACATAAAATGCCAAGTTGAGTTGCGTCAAAGTTTTGCACAGGCTGTGGCCAATCGCCTGAGTCATCGACGCCGAACTCTGCCCTTCGCAAATGGTCCACACTTACATACAACCCTTTAGTAACTTTCAAGTTTCCGAATCAGAAGCAGGTACTCTGGAATCAATGCTATAGTCCGGCCTGAGTCCAGAGACCCACTCCAAAAAAAAATGAAACCCGCTTCCCCCTCGCGTCTCCTGCGGTTTATCCCGCTTCTAGCTTTCATTTGTGCCATCAACTTTGGCTGCAGCACGACCAGCGCAGCCACATCCCAAGCTTCACAAACGGCTCAATCAGCTGCGGCTTCCGAACAGAAGCCGGCTGAGACCCAGGCTCTGCCGCCAAACACGATTTCTTATACGCCCGAGAAAGCCGAGCCAGTGAACGCGATTGCGCACCACTTCCTGTCGCAGTCATCGCTGATGCTTGCGGCCGAACTCGAAGACCAGATTCGGGAAACGAATCATCTCGGTCCGAAGCAGCTTTATGTGAAGAAGGGTCAAATGCTTTTGATTCCGACGATCGAGCCACAGCCAGTCGTGGAGCACTCAGTGCCGATGGCGAAGGACGAAGAAGTTCGTGCTATCTACTTGACGGGTGCTATGGCGGCGAGTGCAAAGGGGATGGCCATTGTTAAGCACTGGCATGATGTCGGCGGAAACGCGGTTGTATTCGACATTAAGGACAGCGACGGCACGCTGAATGTTGCCTTCGAGCATCCACTGGCGCCTCACAATCGCCGTGCAATTCCGAACTTGCCCAAGTACGTTCGCTATCTGCACTCGATGAACATGCATGCGATTGCTCGCATCGCGCTCTTCCGCGACGAGCACATCGCGCGCGATCACTCGGAACTGGCAGTGCGATCGCGTTCTACTGGTCAGCCTTGGCGCGAAAACGGCAAGCTGGTCTGGACTGACAGCTCGAATCCTAAAGTTCAGGAATACGATATCGAATTGGCGAAGTGGGTGGCGAAGTCAGGAGCCGATGAAATTCAGTTCGACTACGTCCGTTTTCCCGCAGAGGGAAATCAGGCCGACGCGAAGTTCTACTTCCAAACCGCGCATCCTGAGTGGAAGCGGGCAGACGTAATCGCCGACTTCCTCGACCGCGCCTATCAACAGCTTCATCCTGAGGGCGTGCTGGTTTCGCTCGACGTCTTCGGAATCATGGCATGGCAGCGTAGCGTAGATCTGAACCACACCGGACAGGACATCGCGCGCATGGCGAAGTATTGCGATGTGATTTCGCCAATGATCTACCCGTCACACTTCTTCGGCATGGACGGCTACAAAGCTCCTGGCGACGCTCCTGAGCATTTCATCGGAGAGTCAATGGACCGCTTTGCTGTGATCACGGCCCCGACAGGGACGGTCCTGCGTCCATGGTTGCAGGCATTTGCATGGCGCACGAAGAGCTATTCGCCGGATTACATCATGCGTCAGGTGAGCACATCGCGTGACCGTGGCGGCATCGGGTTCCTGTTCTGGAACGCCCGCAACGATTACTCCAAGCCGTACGTTGCGATGCCGGTCATGCGCGAGCACGCCGACAAGTATTTCGGCAAGCGTCCAGCTCCGGCTGTTGCAGAAGCGGCTTTGAAGGCGCAGTCGAAGCGGGCGAAGGCAACCGTCAAGCTAGCTAAGGCGACCCAGGTTCCTGTTTCCGGAAAATAATCA
>DATEMI010000573.1:0-12327 GCA_035275665.1 Terriglobales bacterium
TGAGGCCTGACGCCATTCAGATAGAGATCTTGAAGAAGGAAATCGCATCAGTACAGCTTGGCGTCAAAATCTCTTTTGGAAATCGTTAGGAAGGCGTCCACGTCCTTCACCCTAGGATGGCGGCACGAAGTCGTACATGACTCGCAGGAGCTCACTAAATAATTCAGTTTCGTTCAGATGGGGGCATCGGCTGCGTAGTCCAGCCAGTGCTACGTTGCGCATCGATTCGCTCATTTCTATGGCTAGACGAACGCGCTGTTCCGGTGTCATGCGGCGAAAGATTTCGTCTTGAATCGCGGCCGCTTCGGGACTGGTGTCTGAGAGCATTGGTTCCTGTTCACTATAGCCCAGCGAACTGTGCCCGACTGATCCGGGCTTGGCTGGTCCCTCCAGTTTAATATCTGCCAGAAGACAGCTCTAAATCCCGAACGAGAGCGAACCCGCGGGTCCTTCCCCGATCAGAGCGCCGCGCTAATTCTCGGCTTAGCTGGCTGTTCCAAATCTCTCTTGAGCGCGTGCGCGGGCCTTGGCAGCTTCTTCTTCGCGATTCCTGGTTGGCGCGGAGGTCTGGAGCGACTGGAGCAGTCGCTCCGCGCTTGTGGAGATTTCGTCGATCGCTGCATTGAACGCGGCTTCGTTCGCGCGCGATGGCTTATTGAATCCGGAGATCTTTCTCACAAACTGGAGCGATGCATCCCGAACTTCATCGGATGTGACTGGCGGATCGAAGTTGAACAGGTTCTTTATATTGCGGCACATATCGCAATATTAATGGACAGCCGCTCTAACCTGCACTGACGAGCCCACAGGTGTTGGGCAGAACTGCGTATAACCAATGAAGATCTGAGCTGGTATAGCGCCCAACAGCAAAAAGGCCCGAATCTCGGGCCTTGTGGTTAGCGTCTAAGTTCGATTCAAATCCGCATCGGCATGATGATGTAGCGGTATTTGTATTCATCTCCGCTGCCCTCCGGCCGTAGCTGGCCGGCTGACTGCGAGTCTTTGAACTCGAGCCGCACTTCCCCGGAGTTTGTGACCTTCAGAAAGTCGAGCAGATACTGCGAGTTGAATCCGACGATCAGTGGATCGGATTTGTAGCTGGTCTCGATCGTGTCTTCCGACTCGCCGGCATCGGTCGAGGATGAGGAGAGTCGAAGTTCATCCTTGTCGAGTTTTATGCGGATCGCGCCGGAGCGCTCGTCGGCGAATTGCGCTACGCGCTGAATGGCGCCGAGCAGATCGGCGCAGCTTACGACTACGGCTTTGTTGTTGTCGCGCGGGAGGACAGCTTCGTAATTCGGGAATTGTCCGGTGAGCTGGCGCGATGTAAGCAGTCGTCCGCCGATGCGGAAGAAGAGGGTCGAATCGTCTTTGGCGAATTCAATGGACTCTTCGTCAGTCTGATCGATCAGTGAGCGCAGCTCATTCATCGCTTTGCGCGGAATGAGCGTCTTCATCTCGCCGTTCACACCGGGGAAGTCGGCCTTGGTTTCAATGTGCGCCAGGCGATGTCCGTCCGTGGCAACCATAGCGATCGATTCTGCTTTGATCACCATCAACGCGCCATTGAGGGTGTAGCGCGATTCTTCATTCGAAATTGCAAAAACCGTCTTTGCGATCAAGTTGCGCAGAACGGCAACCGGTAGTCTTGTCGCGGAGCCTGAAGGAAATGTCGGCAGCGCCGGGAAATTCGCGCGCGCCATTCCGACCATCTTCGTGTTCGATCGTCCAGCACGAATCTGCACCCAGTGGTTTTCCATCTGCTTGATGGTTACAGCACCTTCGGGGAGGAGTTTTACGTAGTCGTACAGCTTCCGCGCTGGGATCGTGCAGGAGCCTTCCTTCTTCACCGTCGCAGGACATGAGGTACGCAGGCTGAGATCGAGATCGGTAGCCGTAATCGTGAGCCGATCGCCCGCGGCTTCAAACAAAAAGTTCGAGAGAATCGGAATCGTGGTCTTGCGCTCGACTACTCCCTGAGTCGCGGTCAATTCCTTCAGCAACTCGGTCTGCGTGAGGACAATCTCCATGGCTGCACTTGCAGTGGTGCTAGTAGTCATAGTGGTTTTCTCGATGTTCTCGACGCTTGCTCCGGCGACAGGCATGATGACGGAACCCCCTGCGAATGTATGCGTTCAAACTTATATCAGCTACTGCTGTGACTTCAATCAAAGAAAAGAACTTATAAAGACAGAAGCAGTAGTAAATGCTCTGGAAAAGTGGACATTTTTCTCGAAATCGCATTTGGCGGACTCACAACCGTGTGCCGCGATTTAGAAATGTCAGACTGAGATCCGGTCCGGGTCTGCATTCTCGGATTGCGGTCCCGCGAACGAGACCGAATCTCCGAATCTCCAACATCGCATCCACAGGCAACGGTGTGGAAGGAATGTCGCTACGGTGGAAAGATTCGTCCAGAGCAGGATTCATCGCACAATCCAGAGTCTCTGATTTCCAGAGCTGGCCCAACACTGTTGCGAAGGCGCTACACGGATCCAGCCAATGCCGCCACGCGATCGGTGTCCGGTTCACTCACGTTTCCAGGCAAAGCCGCGCGGACAAACTCGAACTCCCACTGAGCACGAATTACGTATTTGCCCAAGGCCGCCGGAACGACCGCTGCCTCGCCGCGACCGACGCTGATCGCCGGTTTGCCTTCACTCTCGATGATGCCGCAGCCGCGCAGGCCGACGATGCAGTGAACAGAAGTATCTCCCGACGCATCGACTGTGTTCAGTTCTTTGTGATCCTTCAACACCATCTTGTCAACTTCAAACGAAGGGGAGGAAACGAGAACGATGCGTCCATTTCCGCCACGGCTCTTCACCTTGCCGGCGTGCGTCGCTTCTTTCATTGCTTCCAAGCCGCGGTCGATGTGCAGCTCGCGCGGACGACCGTAGTCGTACAGGCGATATGTCGTGTCGGAATTTTGCTGGGTCTCGAGAAGGACAGAGCCGGGACCAATTGCGTGCACGGTGCCGGCGTCAACGTAGATCATGTCGCCGACCTTCACGGGGATCCAATTGAGTAGCTGCTCCATATTCTTGGCATGAATTGCGGCTTCGACTTGGCTGCGATTCGTTCCTGGCTTCAACCCAAGTCCCACTGTTGCCTCGTCCGTGGCGGTGAGCACGTACCAACACTCTGTTTTCCCGCACGTCTGACCGATGTTTTTGGCGCCTTCGTCGTCGGGATGAACCTGCACCGAGAGGCGCTCTTTCGGAAACAACAGCTTCATCAGTAAAGGGAAGCGACTGTCGCGAGCGCGGGTTCCGTTCAATTCCTTGCCGTGCTGTGCAGCGAGTTCGCCCAGCGTGCGTCCCTGGAATGCGCCGTTGGCTACGCGACAGCCTTCCCCGGTGAGCCACACCTCACCAATCGGTTCAGATCCAACTTTGTGTGATGGATAAAACGCGCTAAGGTCCTTGGTGCCCCAGACGCGCTCGTGAAATTCTGGCAGGAGGAGTAATGGATAGAGTTGCGACATGCGCGAAGAAATCAGTTTAGACCAACAGCGCCGACATTTAGTTGGTTAACGCCGGTTAGAAGCAGCTCTGGCCAAAGGTGTTGTTATTCGGAGTCGTCAATCTCTGAGTCTGGCGAAGCAGATGGTTCGTCCTCACTGGAGGGACCTCTCAACCCTGCAGCAGCGATGGCTAGGCTGCGTGCGCGAAGCTTCTCGAGAATCTTCAGCTTCTCGGCAAACGGAAGTGCGGCTAATTGCTCTCGCCTAGTGTCTCCCACGAAGATACTGAGCCTCAAACTGCTGCCACTTCTGGATCAACGCGTGTCTCTTGAGAACATCTCTGAGTGTAGTGTGATCGATTTTCTTCAATTCAAGAAACTGCAAAATTCGGTTGTAGTCTTTGATTCTACCTGTCTGCAGAGCGATCGCGACCAGGTGCTCCGCACTTATTACCCACGTGAATGTTCCTTCTACTTGGACACGAGTCGCTGTCGCCACGGCGTCCAATTCGAGCGAACTCGCTGGAACCAGGAACTGCACTGGCCATTCGGCGACGACGATGTACTCACCACTGCTCCTGCAGCCTTGCCCTTCCAGGTAGTCGTAGATCGGCTTCAAACTTACGAGAGCTCCCTTAACCGCGGTTGGAAGCTGGACAAAGATGTCGAGATCAACCGTTGCAGCAGGCTCAAGGTAGAACGTCGCGGCAACAGCTCCACCTATGGCGTACCTGCCGATCACTCCGGCAGCTTGCATCGCGTTGATCACTTCCAAGGCAGCTTTGATCACGCCGACATGGTAAATGCACGCTCAAAAACGTCCTTTGCAAATCCATCCCCGATGCCTAATAGAAAAGCACTATCGAGAGAAGCTCGAATCTCGTGTAGCTTTCCTTGGGATTCCTCCGCTCAATGGTTCGCGTTTCGGCAATCAATCTGGCGAAGTATTTTCTCTGGTTTGGCGCGCTCTCAGCGATTTATCTGTACGCCTTTCCCGCACCTAACCTTTTTTACATTGGGTTGTCGCTCGCTCACGTAGGCGTGGGAGTGGTCGCGCTGGTCGCTGGCGTCTTTTTCGTTCGTAAACTCGCTTGCTTTTCGCGTCTTGTGAAGGCCGGAACCGCGCTCATTCTTCTTGGAGCACTCGCGGGCGTTGTGGTCATGATCGTCGGCGGGACGCGTCCGCACCTCGTTTATCTCTGGTTGCACGCGATTCTTTCATTTGCAGGGACTCTAGTCCTGTTGGCAGCCTGGCTGCGCCGGCAAGCCTGGTTTGCGAACACGCCTTTGCAGATGGGGATTCGATATGCGTGCGTTGTGGTTCTATCAATTGTTCTCGGGTGGGGAGCGCACTACGCTCGCGTGAATCGCTGGGCAGCATCGACGCCGATCAAGAATCCCGAGATCGCTCCAGGAGCAATGGACGGCGAAGGCGACGGCCCGAAAGGCTCATTCTTTCCCAGTTCGGCACAGACTACTGACGGCAAGCTGATTCCTGCCAAATACTTCATGGAGTCGCAGGCCTGCGAGCGCTGCCACAAGGATGTTTACGATCAGTGGAACAGTTCGGCGCATCACTTCTCATCGTTTAACAATCAGTGGTATCGCAAGAGCATCGAGTACATGCAGGACGTAGTCGGCACGCATCCGTCGAAGTGGTGCGGCGGATGCCATGATCCATCTGTGCTCTACAGCGGCATGATGGATCGGCCGATCAAGGAGATCGTCCATACTCCGGAAGCGAATGCGGGGCTCGGCTGTCTGATGTGCCACTCCATCGTGAAGGTGAAGAGCACGATGGGACAGGCTGACTTCGTTCTGAAATATCCCAAACTCCACGAGCTCGCGGCCAGCACGAATCCCGTCATTCGTTGGCTTCATGACTACTCGGTCTATCTGAATCCCGAGCCGCACCGTCGAGCGTTCTTCAAGCCATTCATGCATGACCAGCGCTCGGCGGAGTTCTGCTCGAGCTGCCATAAAGTCCACCTGGACATCCCAGTGAATCATTATCGCTGGATTCGCGGCTTCAACGACTATGACAATTGGCAGGCGAGCGGTGTTTCCGGGCTGGGCGCGCGATCGTTTTACTACCCGCCGAAGCCGCAGCGCTGTCTCGATTGCCACATGCCGCTCGTCGAGTCCGCCGATTACGGAACTACGGATGGCAAGCTGCACTCCCATCGCTTCCCGGCCGCAAACACGGCGCTGCCAACGGCTAATCAAGACGAGAAGCAGATGCAAGCCGTTCTCAACTTCCTGAAGAACGGAGTCATCAGCGTCGATATTTTCGCCGTCTCTCCCGAAACGGGAGCAGCAAAGAGCGTGGCCAATGTTCCCGGAGGAGAGCTCTCAACCACGTTTGCGGTTGGCGAAGAAGCCGAGCAGAACGTCGCTCCAGCTACTGCAACGACGAACAATGCTGAGCCGTTTGAAGTCACAGCACCTTTAAACAAGGTTCAGCCAGCGTTACGCAGGGGCGACACCGAGCGCGTGGATGTGGTCGTGCGTACGCGCAAGGTCGGGCACTTCTTCCCCGGTGGCACAGTCGATGCCTTCGACGTCTGGCTCGAGCTGAAGGCCACGGACGACAAAGGCCAAGTCCTTTTCTGGAGCGGCAAAGTCGAGGACGACGGCAAGGGCCCAGTGGAGAAGAGCGCGCACTTCTATCGCTCGCAGAGCATTGACGAGCACGGCAATCCGATTAATAAGCGCAATGCCTGGGCGGCGCGCGCGCTGGTTTACGTAAAGCTGATTCCTCCGGGTGCGGCTGACACAGTCCATTACCGCTTACGTATTCCTGAGAACGCCGGCAGCAAGATCAAGCTCGAAGCCAAGCTGAACTATCGCAAGTTCTCCTGGTATTACACGCAGTTCTCGTACGCGGGCGAGAGCCAGGGAGGCACGAGCCAGATGTCGCCGTCGTACGACGATCGCAAAGTGTCGTTCGATGGCAGCACAGCTCAAGTCTCAGGCAAGCTGAAGTACATCCCCAATCTCCCGATCACCACTATCGCGGAGGACGAACTCACGCTGCCGGTGATCGCAAGGAACGCTGCCAAACCTGAACCAAAGCGTATTTACGAACCGCAGGATTGGGAGCGCTGGAACGATTACGGCATTGGCTTGTTACTGCAGGGTGATCTCAAATGCGCGCTCGATGCATTCCAGGCTGCGTCGCAAGCAGATCCAAAAAAAGCAGACAGCTTCGTAAATATGGGCCGCGTGTTTGTGCAGGAAGGTGACGAGCAGCGCGCGGAGCAAGTCCTGGAGAAGGCGCTGGCGATGGACAACAGCCTGGCGCGCACGCATTACTTCTTGGCGCGAGCGCTGCGCAATGAAGGAAGATACGACGAAGCCTTGCAGCACCTGCGGTTTGCGGCGCAACAGTATCCACTGGATCGCGTTGTGATCGACGACATCGGCCGCATCCTCTTCCTACAGCACAAATATCAGGGCGCGGTCGACGAGCTGAAGAAGACTATCGCTATCGATCCCGAGGACCTGCAGGCGAACTACAATCTGATGCTCTGTTATCGCGGGCTCGGCAACAATCGGCAGGCAGCCGAGTTCGAGAAGCGCTACCTCCGATTCAAAGCCAACGAGGCTGCGCAGGCGCTCACAGGACCGTACCGGTTGTCGCATCCTGAGGACAACAACGAGCGACAGGAGATTCACGAACACAGTAGCGCGCCCCTTGGGCCACCAGCTCGGGAAATCAAAACCGCGCAAGTACGGGAACGACGCCATGTGGCAGAATCGCGCTTTCCATCATTTCTTCCTACTGGTCATTAATGAACAGGCTTATTGCGTACTGTATCGGCATTAGTTTCGTTATGGGAAGTGCTGCGGCCCTCGCGCAGCAAGGCGGCTTTAGCAACATTACTCAATCGAGTGGGATCCACTTCGTCCACAACAGCGGCGCCACGGGAAAACGCTATTTGCCGGAAACGCTCGGGGCCGGGGTGGCGTTCATCGATTACGACAATGACGGCTGGCAAGACCTTCTCTTCGCCAATGGAGAAGACTGGCCGGGCACGCAGAGGCGTCCGTCGACCCTGAAGCTCTACCATAACAATCACAACGGCACGTTTTCTGATGTGACACAGAAGTCCGGGCTCGCGGTCAGCATGTACGGCATGGGCATCGCTGTTGGCGATTTCGACAACGATGGTTTCGACGATGTGTTTATCAGCGCTGTAGGGCAGAGTCGCCTGTTTCACAACAATGGCAACGGGACCTTCACCGATGTCACCCAGAAGGCAGGCTTCGCCGGCGTGCAGGAGTTCAGCACCAGCGCGGCGTGGATCGATTATGATCGCGACGGCAAACTCGACCTGATCGTTGCCAATTACGTTCAGTGGTCGCCGAAGCAGGACATCTACTGCAGCATCGACGGCAAGCGCAAATCGTATTGCACGCCGGAGTCGTACAAGGGCGCCTCAATTCGCGTGTGGCACAACCTCGGCGGCGGCAAATTTGAAGATGCCACGGCCAAACTCGGACTGCTGGACGCGACTTCGAAGACCTTAGGCATCGCCATCCTCGACTACAACAGCGACGGATGGCCCGATTTCGTTCTTTCCAACGACACGCAGCCGAACAAACTTTACGTCAACGAAAAGGGGCAGCATTTCTCCGAGGCGGCTGTGACCGCAGGCATTGCTTACAGCGAAGAAGGGCTCGCGCGTGCCGGAATGGGAGTCGATGCTGCGGACTACGATCACAGTGGCAGTCCCAGCATCCTGATCTCGAATTTCTCCAACCAGATGCTCTCGCTGTTTCATAACGAGGGCCACGGATTGTTCGTGGACGCTGCGCCGACCTCCGAAATCGGCCGCGACAGCCTGCTTACGCTTGGGTTCGGCTGCTTCTTCTTTGATTACGACCTCGATGGCTGGCTCGATATTTTCGTTGCCAATGGCCACATCGAAGACCAGATCGAAAATATTCAGAAGCGCGTGCGCTACGCCGAGCCACCACATCTATTTCACAACGTCGGCAATGGCAAATTCACCGAGGTCACGCAGCAGATGGGCAGCGACTTTGCGCGTCCGCGCGTAGGGCGCGGCGCTGCTTATGCCGACATTGACAATGACGGTGATCTCGATCTGGTGTTCACCACCAATGGTGGCCCAGCCCAGCTTTTCCGGAACGAATCAAAGGGCGGCCATAGCCTTCGAGTGAAGCTGCAGGGAACGAAGTCGAACCGCGACGGCATCGGCGCGGTCGTGCGCGTTCAGTCCGGCGGCGCGAGTCAATGGCTCATGATGCGCAGCGGCTCGAGCTATCTCTCCCAAAGTGAACTTGTGCTGACGTTCGGACTTGGCAGTTCAATGAAGGCAGATCGCGTCGAAATCGAATGGCCCAGCGGTCAGCGCGATACGCTGAACAACATCGCCGCGGATCAGATCATTACCGTGCAAGAAGGCGGGGGTGTGAAGGCCAGGTTGAAACTGAAACCGCGCTCGTAAGTCTGTCATTCCGAAACGCCTGGTGTTGGCGTGAGGAATCCCTATTGTGCCGATGGTCTTCCTCCGGAATTATCGAGTGAGTAGCGATTCCTCTCTCCTGCTCACGCAAATACCGCGTGAGCAGCCGCTCGGAATGACAATAAGGAAGAAACTATCGCCGCGCGGCGAGAATCGCCAGCACTTCCTGCAATCCTTGCTTCAGCGGAAGCAGATCGGGAGTATTTGTTCTGCCAGGTTGAGCAAACGGCAGCGCGGTCTGTGATCGATCACGCTTAGTTTCGGCTTTAAGGAACTGGCGCGCGCCGTTGATCGTGTATCCCTGTTCGTACAGAAGCTTCTTCACGCGGACGACATTCTCGACATCTTTACGCCGATACAAGCGCTGGCCGGTGTTGCTCTTGCTGGGCTTGAGCTGCGGAAATTCAGTTTCCCAAAAACGGAGGACGTAAGCCGGCAGCGAGCAGAGTTTGGCCACCTCGCCAATGCGAAAGAATAGCTTATCGGGAATTACGATCTCAGTTCCCGATTTCATTGCGCGCGTAGCTGCGGCTCGCTTTGCTCCCACGTGCGCATAGTATGTCGGTTACGAACGAAGGTCAACTACAAGTAAGGCTCAGTAGAGCGATCCCTGCCGAAGGCAGAGTGAAGAAAAAGGCGGGCGCATCTCAATACAGTTTATGCGCTACTTCTCGACTTCTTCGCCGCGTAGTATCTGATTCACGGTGTTGTCCAGATCTTCCGGTTCGGGACTGTAGAGATGATGCTCCGCGTCAAGCACTTCCGGGCTGATACGGCACAGTTCGAGAATCTGTGCGTTGTCACAATGTTTGCGCGTGAGGGTTGCCATCTCGCGTTTCACTTCGCCATCGAGTGATACCCCAAGGATCACGAGGTCGAAATCACCGGTTTTAAGAGCGTTGCGAGTTTCGCGTAGGTTAGCGGCAGATACCACCTCGAAGCTGCGGTTCCGCAACATCATGTGGCGAGTGACACGAAGAGCGTCATTGTCTGAGATAGACAAAATCTTCTTGGACATGGGCCGAAACAGTTGTGATAGCAGAGTTGTTCGTAATCGTAACAAAGAAGTTTGGATTTTCATCCGGGTTAAGGTGGAAATAATTGTCGCTAGTGGGAAGCGCTTAGTTGGCGCTCGGACTTGGACATTGGGCGGTTGCTACGCGGTTCCCGCGGATCGCGCTGCTTGAAGCGCCAAACCAAACCCCGATGTACACGTGCTTTCATTCGCGAATCGAATTGCGCCGATAATCTATACTGATGAGTTTGCTCAAGCGGCTGACTTTAGCTCCAACCGCGCCGCTTGTTCATGTCCTTCAATCCGACCTGACGAGATCATCCATGACGACTGAAACAAAAGAACACGTGGGCACGTTTACCGCCGAGCAAGAGTTCAATCCGTGGGAAGCGCAGGCCGCTCGCTTCGATCTGGCGGCGCAAAAACTAAAGCTCGATCCCGGCATCTGGAAGGTGCTCCGCTATCCCAATCGCGAGATCATCGTGCATATCCCGGTGCAGATGGACAACGGCAGCATCGAGGTCTTCACTGGATTCCGGGTGCAGCATTCCATCGCGCGCGGTCCCGCGAAAGGCGGCATCCGCTACAGTCCCGATGTAACGCTCGACGAAGTTCGTGCCCTCGCCAGTTGGATGACTTGGAAATGTGCCGTCGTGAATATTCCCTTCGGCGGAGCCAAGGGTGGAATCATCTGCGATCCCAAGCGCCTCTCCCAGACAGAACTCGAAAAGATCACCCGTCGCTACACTGCCGAACTCGTCGAATTCATCGGCCCTGAAAAAGACGTTCCTGCTCCCGACATGAACACCAACGAGCAGACGATGGCCTGGATCATGGATACATATTCCATGCACATGCGTCAGACAGTTACGGCTGTAGTCACCGGGAAGCCGCTCAACATCGGCGGATCGCGCGGACGCCGCGAGGCGACGGGTCGCGGATTGATGATCGTGTGCAACGAAGCTCTGCGCAAGTTCGGGATGCAGCCCGAGACGACCCGCATCATCATCCAGGGCTTCGGCAACGTCGGCTCGAATGCGGCGAAGCTCATGCACGATGCCGGCTACAAGATCATCGGCATCGGCGAATACGATGGCGGTCTGTACAACAAGAATGGAATCGATATCGACGCGCTGATTACTCATCGCCAGCGCAATGGAACTATCACAGGCTTCAAAGGTGCGGAAGCCGCGAATACTGCCGAACTACTCACCACCGATTGCGACATTCTCATTCCAGCAGCGACCGAGAATGTGATCACAAGTCGCAACGCCGGCAAGATTCGAGCCAAGATCATTGCGGAAGGCGCGAACGGTCCAACCACGGCGGTGGCCGACGACATTCTTGCCGATAAGAACATCTTCGTGATTCCCGATATCCTCGCCAATGCCGGCGGCGTGACGGCTTCCTATTTCGAATGGGTACAGGACCGGCAAGGATTCTTCTGGAAGGAATCAGTTGTTAACGAACAACTGGAGGACATCCTGCGCGAGTCGTTCGAAGAGGTCGTGCGCTATTCGGAGACGCACAACGTGCACAACCGTATTGCCGCCTACATGCTGGCAGTAGATCGCGTGCAGTTTACGATTCGGCAACGGGGAATTTACGCGTAGATTCTCTCAGAATGTCGGAGTCCTCTATCGTCGGTCGACGGACGGAGGACGAACGTAGTAGTCCAGTTTGCACGGCGTATCTTTAAGTGTTTCCTTCCTTAACCGCTGCAGGCTTGCTTCGACAGCAGCGAACTCCTGAGGAATCGATTCTTGTTTACCCAAATAAGTACCGGCGGCGAAGTCCCGTTGAGCATGAATGTTTCCATCGTCGAGAGCTATCGAATGCACTTGCCATTCCTTTTCAGCATCCTCGATGTCATCGGAGGCAGTCGCATACACAAAGCTCTTCTGGGGGAGATCGAAGAAGCGCACTTGAATTATCAGGCGGACGACGTCCCTGACTTTTTCCGGGCTTAGCGCGGCTTTGCAAGTTGGAAAGAGTCCATATTGTTGGGAGAAGCTTAGGCCCGGGTAGCTCTGGGCAATCAATTTTCCGGAACCATACACATACAAAACTTGCCGATATGTCGGCCAATACGCGATCGTTAGTGTGTTGAGTGCGGCGTCATCAGTCAGGAAGTGAGAAAGGTCGATGCGATCCTGCCACTGCGATGCGAGAGCTGAGCAGACGCATACAACAAGAACAACGAGTAAGCCTCCTAACGTCCGCACTTCGCCATTTTAGGACCTTTCGGATGTGCTTTTGCTGCTGGCCGATTTCGCTTGACTTTCGCCCTGTTTCGTCATAGCACAGAAGTATGGGTGTGACTGGAGCGTGGAGTGCGACAGCGCGAAGTTTCGA
>DATEMI010000574.1:0-3477 GCA_035275665.1 Terriglobales bacterium
CGATCCTACGCAGCAGACGGTCGATGCCCTCATGAAGCTCGATCTGCCTGCGGGCGTGGACGTTGAGATCAAGGCTTTCGGCAAGTAAGAGAAAACATACCTACAGTCCCATTACGGGATGATGAGGAGCTGGTAAACACATGGTTTCAGGAATTCTAGGAAAGAAAGTCGGCATGACGCAGCTCTTCGATGATAAGGGCGAGGTTCGTCCTATCACCGTGCTGCAGGCTGGGCCGTGCGTCATCACCCAGCGCAAGAACGCAGCTCGTGACGGCTACGACGCCGTGCAGATCGGGCTTATCGAGTTCGTAAAAGGGAAGCGCGTCACCAAGGCGATGCAGGGACATTTCGGCAAGCACAACCTGCCGCCGGTGAAGTTTATGAAGGAAGTTGCGGTCACCACTCCTTCCGAAGCCGGCGAGAAGCAGGCAAAGGGCGAAAATCCCGCAGCCGAGACCAACGGGCAAGTCAAAGTTGGTGACAAAGTTCTGGTCGATATCTTCCAGGACGAAAAGTTCGTCGATGTGACCGGCACGAGCAAAGGCCGCGGATTCGCGGGCGTCGTTCGCCGCCATCATTTTGGCGGTGGTCCCAAGTCGCACGGACATATGTTCCAGGTGCAGGGTTCGATCGGCGCATCTTCGTTTCCATCGCGCACCTTCCCCGGACAGCGTATGTCCGGTCACATGGGCGTCGATCAGTGCACGGTTCGCAATCTGCGCATCCTGGGCATCGATCTTGAAGACAACCTGCTGATGGTGGAAGGCGCAGTTCCAGGTCCCAAAGGCGCATACGTTGTGATCAACAAGGCCAAGCAGCCGCCGCGTGAGCGTCGTGGGTTCGCGGGTGCGACCACGGTCGATCCTCTTAAGGCCGCGAAGAAGGCCGCTGCCGGAAAGGCCAAGAAATAGCCATGGCAAAAGTTGATGTTTTAGATCTGAACGGCAAAAAAGTCGGCAGCTTCGAGCTGGCAGATGAAGTCTTCGGCGTAATTAACGAAGATCTCCTCTGGGAAGCGGTGCAGCACTATCGTGCAGCTCAGCGCGCTGGTACGCATGCCACTAAGAACAAGAAGCTGGTTTCAGGTTCAGGCAAGAAGCTGTGGAAGCAGAAAGGCACCGGACGCGCCCGAGTGGGCTCGATCCGCTCGCCTCTCTGGCGCCACGGCGGAACCGTTCACGGACCTCAGCCGCGCAGCTACGATTATCAGTTTCCCAAAAAGAAACTGCTGGGCGCTCTGCGCTCGGCGTTGGCGAGCAAGCTCTCTGACGGGAAGTTAACGGTCGTCGAAAGCCTCGAAGTGCTGTCTGGTAAAACCAAAGAGATGCGCAAGGCGCTCGACACTTTGGGAGCCGACAAAACGTCGCTGATCGTAGCCAATTTGAATCCGGAAAATCGCCAGCACAGCCGCAATCTGTATCTGAGCTCGCGCAATCTGGATGGCGTTGAGCTGGTGGCGGGACACGAGGTGCATCCGTATCACCTCCTCCGTTACGACCGTGCCATCTTCTCTCGGCCGGCGATTGAGCAGTTGCAGGAGACGCTCAAGAAGACAGTCTCCAAGCGCCCGAAGGCGGAGGTGGCCTAATGAAGTCTGCATACGAGATCATCCGCCGTCCCGTGGTCACGGAAAAGGCCGAGCGCGCGAAAGAGTTTGATCCCAAGGCGGCGAAGGACAAGAGCTCGCGCAAGAAAGAAGCTACCTCGGGCCAGCTGGTATTCGAAGTGGCCGCGAAGGCGACCAAAACTGAGATCAAGCAGGCCGTGCAGCAGGTGTTCAAAGTGAAAGTCGAGGACGTTCGCACTGCGAACTTCCACGGCAAAGAACGCCGTCGCGGCAAATTTGCCGGACATCGTCCGGATTGGAAGAAGGCATATGTTCGCCTGAAAGTTGGCGAGAAGATGCCCGAGTACGCGGATAACGCGTAGAAAAGAAATTTCGTGATTGGGTGATTTCGCGATTTCGTGATTTGAAAATCACAAAATCACACAATCGCGAAATCACGAAATGGTTTAGCTCATGCCTATTAAGACATACAGACCGCTTACTCCGTCGCTGCGTTTCAAGACCACGCTGGTCAACGACGAGATCACGACTGATCGTCCGCACAAGGCGCTGACCGAGATCAAGCTGCGCACCGGCGGGCGTCGCAACTCCGGCGATTTGACGAGCTGGCACCGTGGCGGAGGACATAAGCGCAAGGTCCGCATCATCGACTTCAAGCGAGACAAGGCTGGTGTTCCCGCAACCGTCGCCTCGATCGAATACGATCCCAACCGCTCGGCGCGAATTGCGCTGCTGTCGTACGCCGATGGCGAGAAGCGCTACATCCTGCAGCCCGTCGGATTGCAGGTTGGCCAGAAGATTGTCAGTGGCCCTGATGCCGACATTCTCGTTGGCAACGCGCTGCCTCTGCGAAATATCCCAGCCGGCACAACCGTGCATAACATCGAGTTGAAGCCGGGGAAAGGCGCCCAGATGGTGCGTTCGGCCGGCGGCGCTGCGCAGCTCGTCGCGAAAGAAGGCGACTACGCGCTGATCAAGCTGCCTTCCGGCGAGACGCGCAAGATCCTCATCGACTGCATGGCGACCATTGGGCAGGTAGGCAACACCGACCATGAGAACGTCTCGATCGGTAAAGCAGGTCGCAAGCGCTGGCTGGGACGTCGTCCGGTAAACCGCGGTGTGGCGATGAACCCGGTCGATCACCCGCACGGTGGTGGTGAAGGCAAGACATCCGGCGGACGTCATCCGGTAACTCCTTGGGGACAGCCGACTCGCGGTTACAAGACGCGCAATAACAAGCGCACAGACAAATTCATTGTGGCGCGGAGAAGCAAATAGGATCCGGTGATTTCGTGGTGAGTGATTTCGCGATTTTCAAATCACGCAATCACAAAATCGCGAAATCGCGAGATTGAGAAGAGATTATGGCGAGAAGCACAAAAAAAGGTCCATTCATCGACGGTCACCTGATGGTGAAGATCGAAACGATGAATCGCTCGAACGATAAGAAGGTCGTGCGCACGTGGTCGCGGCGTTCGACGATTCACCCTGACATGGTGGGACACACCATTGCCGTCCACAACGGACGCAAGTTCATTCCGGTGTACATCTCGGAGAACATGGTTGGGCACAAGCTGGGCGAGTTTAGCCAGACTCGCAACTTCAAAGGACACTCGGTGAAAGCGGCCGCAACTGAAACTGTTGCAAAGCCAGCTCCGGCGCCACCGGCAAAATAGCGGAGAAGAAGCATGAACTTTGCAGAACAGGAATATCGAGCTGAAGCGCGCTTCCAGAGAGTGTCTCCGCAGAAGGCGCGCCTGGTGCTGGACCTGATCAAGGGCCAGCAGGTAGAGCATGCGATGAACACGCTTCTCTTTACCAAAAAGGGAATCGCTCCGGCCATCGGCAAGCTGCTGCGTTCGGCCATTGAGAACGCGAACTATGTCAGCCAGGAGAAGGGCAATGATGTT
>DATEMI010000575.1:0-2678 GCA_035275665.1 Terriglobales bacterium
CGAGCAATATCAACTGGATGCTGCTCCTCAGGCAACCTAAGATGGACGCAAGAGGCAACATCGGACCGGTGCAGTCGCCTCTAGCACCCACCTTCGGCACATTAGGCGATCCCGTCTACCGATTCCCTGCCAGCTTGGCGCAACAATCTTTCTGGTATCTCGATCGTCTTGAACCCGGCAATCCTTGCTGGAACATTGCGGTCCGCTTCCGCATTATCGGAGCTCTCGACGTTTCTCTCTTGGAGCGCTCCATTAACCAAATCGTTCGACGCCACGAAATTCTTCGCACCACCTTCGCACTGACTGACGGCGCTCTAGCTCAAATCGTTCATTCCGATGGAATCATTCCCTTACCCGTGGATGATCTGAGTCAAATGACTTCCACTGCCCGCGATGAGGAAGAAGAGCGGCGAACGATTGCCGAGGCCGCTTTGCCTTTTGACCTTAAGACCGGCCCACTTTTGAGAGCTCGCCTCCTCAAGCTCGCGGAACAGGAGCACATGCTGTTAATAGCTGTGCACCACATTGTCTCCGACGGTTGGTCCATCGGTATTTTCAGTGACGAGGTAGCCACCCACTATCAAGCACTGCTTTCGGCAAACCAATCAGCCGCACCCGAGTTACCTCTTCAATATGCCGACTACGCAGTCTGGAAAAACGAGCAAAGCCAGAGTCCTGCTGCTGCCCAGCACCGCTCTTATTGGCAGACAAAGCTCGCCAAGCTGCCCGCCTGCGAAATCCCACCCGATCATCCTCGGCCGCCGGTCAGAAGCCACAGTGCGTACATCCTATCCGTTGTCTTGCCGACTCGGCTCACCGATTCGCTGGCCTCTCTGGCTCGAAAGCACGGCTGCACGTTCTACACACTCTCTCTGGCGGCGTTAAAAATGTTGGTCGCGTATTACACCGGTCAGCGCGATATTTACGTGGGCACTCTTCTGGCCGGTCGTGATCGCGTGGAACTTGAGTCGCTGATCGGCGTCTTCATCAACACCATCATTTTACGGACGGACCTGTCAGGCGATCCCACTTTCTTCGAGCTTCTTGAGCGTGTGCAACAAACAGTCGAAGAAGGCATGGCACATCAAGATTTGCAATTTCAGCAAGTAGTCGAAGCGCTGCGGTTAAAGCGCGATCCCAACCGGCCCACGGTTTACAGCATCAATTTCATTTATCAACGCGATTTCGTGAAACCGCTCACATTTGCGGGATTGTCTATGACTCCCGTTCCGTCTAAGTCTCCAGGTGCCATTTACGATTTGAATTTCTTTATGGTGGAACGTTCTGACGGATGGCGGCTATCGTGCGAATACGATTGCGACATGTATGATCCTATACGTGTGAACCGCATGATTGGTCAGCTTCGCCATCTGTTCGCAGAAATCGCCGAAAACCCCAATCGCAGAATATCCCAGTTCGAATTCCCCGAGGACGCCGGCGACCCTCTTCCACCCTTTGTGCCTCGCAGTAAGTCCGCCGTCCCCGCCCCGGAGGCTGCTGGAGGCGTGATGCCAGATCGGTCAAATCCTGGCGGAGTCGTCGTCAAGAAGATTCTCAGCCGTGTCTACACACATTTAGGGAAGATCTAACGTCCACAGTTCCCCATGTTCGAGAACTAGCCGCAGACCACGCTGCCTCGCCCGTCATCAAAGAGGCGCCCATGCCTCGCCCGTCTGTCTTCGTGCGTTTTCGCATTTTCCAGATCCGCGCTCTGGCTTCGCTCCTCAATTTGCTCGGGAGTCGGTCGGTCGGCCGAACGCTCATCATGCGCCTGCGGTCAAATGATCTAACGCGAGCTCTGTTGAACAGCTGTCTCGGTTTCCGACGTGTTTTCCCCAACTTCGCGGCAGCTCAAGCGTGCGCCTCAAAATATATTCAGGCTGGCCATGAGCACCCGGACGAGATTCGCTTTCACACCTCCGCCTCGGATACTGTGCGTGAAAGCGACTACCCCGTGCTCTTCCATCTTGCTCCGCTCGCCTCTAAAATCCGGCGCGTCTTCGATCTCGGCGGCAATGTCGGCAACCTCTTCTACTCGTACCAGCACGCACTCAACTTCCCTGGGACGCTTCTCTGGATCGTTTATGACTTGCCGGGCAAAAAGCCGCTGGGCGAAAAACTCGCGGCAGAACGCGGCGAGACGCGTATCCGCTTCGCCAGCACTCTTGCCGAAGCCAGCGGCTCGGATGCCTTCGTCACTTCAGGCTCGCTCCACTACTTCGAAGAGCCGCTCCACCAAATCCTGGCTTCACTCGAAGAGCTTCCCAAGCATGTCTTCGTTAATCGCAGCCCCTTCTCCAAGGGATCGGACTTGATCACTGTACAGGACAACCGTTCTTATCTTGTTCCATGCAGACTTCACAGCCGCGCAGCCCTGATTAAGGGGATGCAAATGCTCGGCTATGAGCTGAAGTCAGAGTGGCCAGTACACGAGCGCCGCCTGATTGTGCCTACGCATCCAGATCTTTGCGAGCGCACCTACTCCGGTTTTTATTTTCAGAAGAAGTAAAACGTTGATGGGTGCGGCTTAACAAAACGCGACAATCACGCCCACGGTTTTCTACCTCGTGAAATGTTCTTGGCCCACACCGCAGGCAGCACCGCTATGCTCTTGAACTTGTCTTTAGCAGCCGAAGCCCCAGGTGGCGTCGGCTGGATTCCCATCCTGCGCAATAGAA
>DATEMI010000576.1:0-6455 GCA_035275665.1 Terriglobales bacterium
TGGCTCCTCAACCAGCGACTCATCGCCATGGGCCGAAAAGCCTTGCGAGTGCATTTTCAGGCTGCGGCATTCCGGGAGGTCCTTCGCGCAACAGAGGCGCTCAGGATGACAGATTACTCAGTGTTGAGCTTCATCTTTCAAAAAACCATTAGAAACCGCATGAATACAGATCAATTCTGACCAGGCTCCAAAAAGATGAATAGATGCAGGGGCCATCGGCTCGATCCGGCTCGGTGTGGTGCATCGACTCTGGAAGAGTTCTGACGCGGCCAAGCGCTCAATTTTGTCCTGAAATCAAGCGACCAGAGATACCGGGCGCAAGTGGAACAAGGCCCGCTTCGGTTAGGATGGTAAGTAAGCAGCTTCTTTCATGAGTTCTTCTGATTCAGCTTTTATTACTGCTCTCGCCGCCCGTCCGGTTCTGTGTGACGGCGCGATGGGCACTCTTCTGTACTCGAAGGGCATTTTCATCAACCGCTGCTATGACGAGCTGAACCTGTCGCAGCCTGACCTGATCACCGGCATTCATCAGGATTATCTGCACGCTGGCGCGGAAGTAATTGAAACTAATACGTTTGGAGGCAACAGCTTTCGACTGGCAAGGCACGGGCTGGTGGAGAAGACGCGCGAGATCAATTTGGCAGGAGCGCGTATCGCCCGGGATGCCGCGAAAAGCTTTCAGGCTCTTGTAGCCGGAGCAGTCGGTCCGCTTGGTGTGCGCATCGAGCCGCTGGGCAAGATTTCGCGCGAAGAGGCTCGCGATTCGTTTCGACAGCAGATCGAAGCGCTGATTGAAGGCGGGGTCGATCTGCTGATTCTCGAAACTTTTGGATCGCTGGATGAACTCCACCAGGCGGTGCTCGCAGCTCGGGACGTAAATCCCGACATTCCCGTTGTGGCACAGGTCACCATCGACGAAGACGGCAGTTGTCTCGATGGCTCGACTCCCGAGCAGTTCGGTCCAAGACTCACCGAGTGGGGAGCGGACGTTGTTGGCATCAATTGCAGCGTCGGTCCGGTGGCCATGCTTGATGCAATTGAACGCTTGCGGCAAGTGACCACGGCTCCGCTTTCTGCAATGCCGAATGCCGGCATGCCGCGCAACGTGGAAGGACGGAACATATATCTCTGCTCGCCCGAATACATGGCAAGCTACGCGCGCAAATTTGTTGCGGCTGGAGTGCGCTTCGTGGGCGGCTGCTGCGGAACTACGCCCGAACATATCCGGGTGATGAAAGCAGCGATTCGCGCCAGCCATGCGAAGCGCGTGCCTGCGGCGGTCTCTGCCGATTCCAGGACGCCGTCGGCGCTCTCACCATCGCCTATTGAGAAGCGCTCGCGCGTGGGAGAGAAACTTGCCGCGGGAAAGTTTGTGACGCTGGTCGAGATCGTGCCGCCCAAAGGCGTGAGTTCAACAAAAGAGATCGAAGGCGCGCGCTATCTCAAGTCTGTCGGAATTGATGCAATCAACATTCCCGACAGCCCCCGCGCTTCGGCGCGCATGAGCAATCAGGCCCTGTGCCTGCTCATTCAGCAGCAGGTTGGGATTGAGACGGTGCTCCACTACAGCTGCCGCGATCGTAATGTGCTGGGCATCCAGTCCGATCTGCTTGGAGGCTATGCGATTGGGATTCGCAACCTGATCTGCATTACCGGCGATCCACCCAAAATGGGGAATTATCCCGACGCGACGGCCGTCTTCGACGTCGACGCAATCGGTTTAGTCAACATCGTCCGCAATTTGAATCAGGGTCTAGACGTGGGATCCAACCCGATGGGCAACGCGACGGGATTTGTGATCGGCGTGGGAGCAAATCCAGGCGCACCGAATCTCGATGAAGAGATCCGCCGTTTCGAATACAAGGTCGAGGCAGGAGCGGAGTATGCGGTCACGCAGCCTGTGTTCGACCTGAAGCTGCTGGAGAATTTTCTACGCCGCATCGAGCATTGCCGCATTCCCGTACTTGCTGGTATCTGGCCGCTGGTCAGCGTGCGCAACGCAGAGTTCATGAAGAACGAGCTGCGAGTCTCGGTGCCCGATTCGATCCTGGCGCGCATGGCAGCGGCGAGCAACGCCGAAGCTGCGCGGGCTGAAGGCGTCGCGATTGCGCGCGAGATGCTGGTAGCCGTGAAAGGTGAGGTGCAAGGGGCACAGCTTAGCGCTCCTTTGGGACGATATTCGGCCGCCGCAGACGTTTTGGAAGCGTTGGGCGGCGATGATCACCGAGCAATGGCTGTGTCGTAAGCAGGAACTTTGATTGAAAGTGGTTGCAGGCGGACGTACAATGAAGATGTCGTCGATGTTGAGTTCGCGTCTCTTCTGACTGCCGGGCTCGACCGATGGAGTTGCCGCATGACGAATCGTCGAATGCGAATGCGCCGCTAATCTTTAGGACTCCGTCTGCTCAGGCGCGCTTCGCGCCGAAATCAAAGTTCACAGTACATAAGCGAAGCTGAAATGCGCATTTCGTGCGCGCAGCTTTCTGAGGACCATCTTGGAATCGCCGTTCTTACAAGCCGTGAACCAGCGCGTCGTGATCTACGACGGCGCCATGGGCTCGCTCATTCAGGACATGAGGCCCTCGCTCGACGACTTCTGGGGCAAGGAGAATTGCAGTGAAGTCCTGAATCTCAGCCGTCCCGAAATGATACGCGACATCCACCGCCAGTATTTGCGAATCGGCGCGGATGTGATCGAGACCAACACCTTTGGGGCGACCAACATCGTGCTCGGTGAGTTCGGACTGGAGAGCCGTGTCGCCGAGATCAATCACGCCGCCGTGAAGCTGGCGCGCGAAGCAGCGCAAGAGTTTTCGACTGCCACCAAACCGCGCTTCGTCGCCGGCTCGGTTGGCCCAACGACCAAGCTGCCCTCACTCGCGCACATTGGCTTTGACGAGATGCTCGCCTCCTATGTCGAGCAGATGAAGTCGCTGCTCGAAGCCGGTGTCGACGTCATATTGATCGAAACTTCGCAGGACATCCTGCAAACCAAGATCTCGATTGCTGCCGCGTTTGATGCGATGGCTGCGACCGGTAAGCGTGTGCCTGTGCAGGCGCAAGTCACGCTGCAGGAATCAGGAACCATGCTGCTTGGCACCGAGATCAGTGCCGCGCTCGCCATTCTTGATGCTTACGACATCGATATCGTCGGCCTGAACTGCGCCACCGGTCCGCGCGAGATGAACGACGCGGTGCGTTATCTGTGCCACAACACCTCGAAGCACGTCTCCGTGCTGCCCAATGCCGGCCTGCCGCACAACGAAGGCGGACGCGCGGTCTATAAGCTCACGCCGCAGGAACTCGCCGACTATCACAAGCGCTTCATCGAGGAATACGGAGTCCACGTAGTCGGCGGGTGCTGCGGGACAACGCCGAAGCACATCGATGCCGTGGTTCAAGCGTGTGCTCCGCTAAAGCCGGCCTCGCGCAATGTGAAGCCGCACTCGGAAGCCTCGAGCGCATATGCATCGGTTCCGCTCGAGCTTGATGGCCAGCCGGTGGTCGTTGCTGAAGAGATGAACACCACTACCCGGGTTGAGCACTTCCGGAATCTGGTACGCGCGGCCAAGTACGACGACATCCTCGCGCTCTCGAAAAAGCTCGTCGCTGAAGGCTCGCACATGCTCGACCTCTGCTGCGCGATCGTGGGCGAAGACGAGAAGGGCTACATGAGCTCAATTCTCGAGAAGATTGCCACGCGTGTGCCTGCGCCGATTCTCGTCGATTCCACCGAAGCCGATGTCGTCGAGGTTGCGTTGAAGCGCATTCCCGGAAAGGCAATTATCAATTCCATCAACCTCGAAGACGGCGAGAAGCGAACAGCCAAAGTTCTGCCCATGGCGAAGCGTTACGGCGCAGGCGTCATCGCGCTCACGATCGACGAGGATGGCATGGCCCTCACGGCGGACAAAAAGGTCGCAATCGCCAAACGTATCCACCAGCTCGCAACCGAGAAGTATGGGATCAGAGCAGTGGATCTGATCTTCGATCCGCTGACCCTGCCCATATCGACTGGACAGGAAGAGTACAGGACGGCGGGAATCGAAACTCTCGAAGCCGTGCGCCGAATCAAGCAGGAGCTTCCAGAGTGCCGGACCATTTTGGGAGTGAGCAACATCTCCTTCGGGCTGGCGACATATTCGCGCCGCGTGCTCAACAGCGTTTTCCTGCGCGAAGCCGTCGATCGCGGACTCGATTGCGCCATCGTCAACTACTCGAAGATTTACCCGCTATACAAGATTCCCGAAGCCGAAGTTGAAGTCGCGCGCCGGCTCATCTTTCGGGACACCAGCCAGGGCGATCCGCTGCAGGCTTACATGGCCTTCTTCTCGGGCGTGAGCAAGAAAGCCGACTCTGAAACGGAAGACTTCAGCAGCCTCTCCGTCGAAGACAAGCTCAAGCACTGCATTATCAACGGCGAGAAAGCCATCGGCAGCGGAGGCAAAAAGCAGCCGCTTGAAGCCATTCTCGAAGACGCTCTGCAGCGCTACACGCCGCTCGATCTGATCAATACCGTCCTGCTCGACGGCATGAAGACCGTCGGCGAGTTGTTCGGCGCACGCAAGATGCAGCTTCCGTCCGTGCTGGATTCGGCGGCGGTAATGAAGCAGGCCGTTGCCTATCTCGAGCCCAAAATGGAAAAAGTCGGGGGCTCGCGCAAGGGCACGATTGTGCTCGCAACCGTCAAGGGCGACGTGCACGATATCGGCAAGAACCTGGTGGACATCATCCTCAGCAACAACGGCTACGAGGTAGTGAATCTCGGGATTAAACAACCGGCAGACTCGATCATCGACGCCGCGCAGAAGCACAACGCTCACGCCATCGGACTCAGCGGGCTCCTAGTGAAGTCCACTCTCGAGATGAAGTACGTGATTCAGGACCTGCAGCGGATGAATCTCGGCTATCCCGTGATCTGCGGCGGCGCAGCGCTCACACGCAAGTACGTCGAAGATGATCTGCGTCGCGAGTATTCCAACTCTGTCTTCTATGCAGATGATGCATTCGCTGGGCTGCACATCATGGACGATCTCACGTCAGACAACGGCGCGCGCGAAGCTCGCCTGCAGGAAGGCAAGGTGGTCAAGCAGTTTGCCCGCGCGGCAGCGGCGACGGCCGATGGAGGCGAGGTATCCACACAGCGTTCTGCAGTGGTCACAAGTGCGCCGAATATCCCCAAGCCGCCATTTGTCGGACGCCGCGTTCGCACGAAATTCGATCTGAACGAGATTTTCGAGTACGTGAATGACACTGCGCTGTTCAAGAACCAATGGCAGCTCAAAACAGCTTCCGCCACCGATTACGCCAGGCTTGTGGAAGAAAAATATCGGCCGATCAAGCAGAAGCTGCAGGAAGAGGTGATTGCCTCGCGTCTGCTCGAGCCGAAGGCGGTTTATGGATTTTATCCATGCAACAGCCAAGGGAACGACGTCATTGTGTATGACACCTTCGAAACGCTACGCGAGATCCAGCGCTTCACTTTTCCGCGTCAACGCGAAGGCCGCAAGCTCAGCATCTCAGATTTCTTTGAACCCGTTGGTTCCGGACAGGTCGACGTGATCGGCTTCTCGGTCGTAACCGTCGGAAGCCGGGCGAGCGAAGAAACTAAGCGGCTGTTTGAGAGTGGAGACTACACTCGCTATCTCTATCTCCACGGGCTAAGTGTAGAAACTGCCGAGGCGCTGGCCGAGTATACGCATCGCGAAATTCGCCGCGAGTTGGGCATCGGCCGCGAGGACTCGCCGCGAATCACAGACCTTTTTCATCAAAAGTATCGCGGATCGCGCTACTCGTTCGGATATCCGGCATGTCCTAATTTGGAAGATCAGACGAAGTTGTTCGCGATCCTTCAGCCTCAGGAGATCGGTGTCACGCTAACCGACACGTTCCAAATTGAACCCGAGCAATCAACGTCGGCGGTCATCGTCCATCATCCTTCGGCGAAGTATTTTGTGGCTTAGCGGTTGTTGTTCCGACTGGCCTTGACACCCAGGCGCTCAAGCGATTCTTCTGCAAACATACTTTCAGAATTCAAAACGGGATTTCATCCAAGGCAATCTGCGTTAGGCTGGAAGCCAATTCTTGCCAATGGACATCATGCTTCCTTTTCTTTTGCTCCTTGCAGCAGCCATTCTTCCCACCTCAACTGACAAAACTCCGCGTGTTTTTCTGCTTAACGCGAAAGAGCTTCAGCACCAGCGCGACATTGGTAGATCCCAGTCAGGTTCAAGCGATCTCTTGCGAGTTGTTCGTGCGGAGGCAGATAAGGCCATGAGTGCGGGCCCATTCTCGGTGATGCAAAAAGATTCGATGCCTCCGAGCGGGGATAAACATGACTATATGAGCCTGGCTCCGTACTTTTGGCCAAACCCACATACGCCGAATCATCTGCCCTATGTACGACGAGACGGAGAGCGCAATCCAGAGATCAAGGGCATCACCGATCATGACGA
>DATEMI010000577.1:0-8723 GCA_035275665.1 Terriglobales bacterium
CCTGCTTTGCGGGGTAACGAACCTATTGAACGGGGGCCGTGCGCTCAGCCAAGTTGCAAGTGGACTGAACCAAGTCTTGGCTGGATTGGGATTGTAATAGCCCCTATTCGATCAGCCTCGAACGAAAAGCTTTGGTGAGAGGCTGATGGATGGCGGAAGAGACAGTGTTTCCCGTCATCCATCTCCCCTGGTTTTGGTGAGAATGTCTGGCATCTTGGAACTCGGAAGCCGGATTACGATCCACGTAGGACTGACAGGAAAATCCGCAGCAGCGCGAGTTGTATTAGTCAGTCGCGAGCGTCCCTTCGAGTACGGGATTGCCCTCGATGAGCCGCAAAATATTTGGGGGATTTCTCTGCCTCCGGCCGACTGGCGGGTTAACCGCGCGGTGATGTCGTGCTTGCGAGCTTGCAATTCAGGTGCTGATCAAGTGTTTGTGATCCGTAGTTGCGAAAGACATTATGCCCTCAACCAGCGGGAGAGTCTTAGAATCGCTGATAAGCGGAATACTGGTCGGATCCCTTGCCGCTACCGTTCACTGGCTCATCATTTCGCATGATCCAGAAATGACGTTGAACCTCCTGCTTGGCGATCTCGTTGCGGCCATTGCGACTGCGAGCATTTGTATTGTTCTTCACCTTCGGGCAAGTCATTCGGGTTTTGTAAGTGCGGCAGTGCGCATAATGATCGTTTCCCAGTTGAGCCTTGAACTTTGCGACGCGGTGCTTCCTCTGTGCGTCGCCGCTCATAGATCAAAAGACAGTAAAGCAATTGACTGTGCGGATGAGACAACTAAGCGACTGTGTGAAGCTCTCAACGATGCGAATATCGCAGCGATTCGCAGGCGTGGTTCGTCTTAAACCACTCACTAGCCTTTGCTGAGAGTTTGTGATTGTTTTGCAAATCGCCGAAAACCGACGCTGAAAACAAAAAGATTTGCATTCCCGCAATGGCCTCGACTTTAGAAACACTCACAAACTCCGAGCAATCCTCGGAAGGAATTAGGGTGGTCAGACGCTCTTTTTGGGAGCCTCACGCAGCCACTCATCAATTTCATCGGGAAATGCAAGAACGGCGGCGCGGCTCCTTCCGGAGGGGCGGCGAACGGGGAACCCAAACTGCACCTCGTACCGCTGAAGCGTGCGAATGCCTCGGCCTGTGTAATTGGAAATTTCCTTCCATGAATGCAGGACCTTGCGTCCAGCCTTTCCCGACCATGATTGGGATGAAGTCACCGCCTGTGTGCCGACATTGCAACGGCTAGCATACTTCAAGCTCGAGACTTCTTCCTCAAAGTGGAGCTTTTGCACAGCTTTTTTAAGATGGTGAGCGCCCTTCGATTCGTGGGCGAACAGGTTGCGTTCTATTAACTCAGCCTTGCCGCCGAGGTGCAATTCCATAACAGGAACGTCGCAGCATTGACGTGATCTTGCCCAGACGCGACGCTTATCTGAAGGTGCGACGGAATGGCCAATGATGATGAGCTCAATGCCGTTGCTGCATGCTGGCTCTACCGCGCTGTCATTATTGCCTGGGATGACTGTGAAACCCGCGCTTTCAAGAACTGTTTTCCGAATTTCCGCAAGCTTCGGGTTGCGTGAAACCACCAGAACCTTTCCTTTGGTTTGGGACATCTGGTTTAGTTGGGACATCGGATTCACTTGGATGCCGATTTTTCTAAGCTTTTAGGTTGGAACATCTGATTTGGATGCCAATTTCAAAGCTGCCGACAAAAGCGCGATGAGCAGCCGCCGATTCGATTCTCCTGGATGAACTCGGCTATGCCTGCGAGCTAGCGGACGAAGCTGGAGTGCAGCGGCTGGGTCAATGATGAGGAGCGGAGAAGTGCTCAGAGGTCTTCCCTGTCAGACACTGCAACTACAACCTGGAGGTGCTGCGGCTGCGGTACAGCAGGAAAGAGCAGTGTGATGCGCACTTAAGCAACTTTGGTTGCTCAGAGTTCCCGAAAACGACTTGAAGGTCGGTAAGCGCCGTGCGGAGATTTCGGTACCCTTAACATTCTTAACGGGTCACGGGCTTCCGGTATCTCGAGGGTCCATTGTGGAACTCGGCTAAGCCCATCGGCGCTCTGAAACGTTCGTAACAACCGCGCCTAGATCCGGCCATTTGTGCTCACGAAATGCTAGGGAAATAGCTGAACCCATTCATTTTGGTTTGTAGATTCGGAATCAGTAGGCTGAAGATTCGATTGCTCAACGGCAAGACGCCTGCTGATGTGAATGCAGCTGTGCGCCACAATAATAAAGCCAAAAAAGAAAAGTTCCGTGGCGTAATTCGCACCACGGAACAAGGTTTCGATAACTCAGATACTCTACTTCTGCAATCGACTTAGCGGGGATAAGCGGTACTCGGCGTACCTACACTGATCTTATTCACGATAGATTGATTTGGCGCCGCTGAACGAGCTATATCTTCTGCCTGCTGCTTATCGCGTTCCGAGGAGACTACTCCGGTGAGCTGAAGTTTGCCGTCATCCGTAGCGCTCACAGTTACATTGCTCGATCCAAGTTGTTTGTTGATAGCGTCCTGAA
Organism: Terriglobales bacterium; assembly: GCA_035275665.1. Taxonomy (GTDB): domain Bacteria; phylum Acidobacteriota; class Terriglobia; order Terriglobales; family Acidobacteriaceae; genus Gp1-AA112. Next base: position 2,553 of record DATEMI010000577.1, read on the forward strand.
CCTGCGATTGGATCTGAGAGAGTGAGCTGGTGGGCGTACCAACCTGTCCCGCAGGATTTGCCTGATCGGGATTATTTGGCTGCGCCTGCTCCGGATTCCTCTGCTGTCCTTCCGGAAACGTTGGCGGAGTTGTCTTCGGGGTTTGATTTGTTCTCGGGCTTTGCGGCACAGTCGGATTCTGCTGAGCGGTACTCTGCGCGAGTACGAATCCAGAGCCCAGTATCAGCGTCAATCCGAAATTAAGTAGTGACTTTCTCATACAGTTCTCCTCCGAGTTGTTTGTATTCGCTGCCCTATGCCGTGAGTTGTGCAAGCAGCACAGCCTGAAGCCGAAAATTTGGCTCAAGCAACAAGGCTGGAATCAGTGGTAATAACAACTGGATGCCATCACTTTGGTCTCGGATACATCGAATCACAAAAAATCGAGAGTGGAATGGCAACTCGAATACGTAGCTTCTTTCTCAAGGCCACACAAAAGGCTAACCGAGAGAAACGGATTGTCTTACTCGGCATGCAGCTACTTCTTGGAGTTGGGCTTCTAGTCCTTCTCATCCAGATCCAAATTCAGGGCCAACACATTCACGCGTGGTTCAACAAGGAAGCTAAGCTGATGATGTTCTGTGTGCTTTGCAATAAGTGCTCGCAGCGTGGCTTCGCTGATTCCGCGAGCTTTCGCGGCGCGAGGCGGATTGAATACTCGCGGTCGGGCACACGTGATCGAGAGCTGATGTGTACCAAAACGGGAAGCTTGTGTTGTAGTCACTTTTGTAGGCATGAGAGCGCCTGGAATCCACAGCTCTCAACAAATGATCACTCAGCTCTCCGCAACTGGCCCAATTTAAAGCAACAAAATTCAATAGACTTCAGTCTTTTCCATATAGGCCCTAGTTCTTCTTTCCTGTCTCAGAGGCGAGTTACTAGTACGAGCTTCTTGACCAGCCTGATCTGCCCACGTTGTAGTGTCAGTGCGCAGCGCCCGGGGCGGCTCAATCGTTCGCTCAGCGCTACGAAACCGAAGTTGCTCGCGGGCTGGTCGTCGATGGCAATTAGGCGGTCGCCGGGATGAATGTCGGCAGATGCGGCGGCAGTATCGGGTAAGACTACGTTGACCTCATAACCGCCGGCTACGCGTTTGAAACCAAGTCCGCTGGCGTTGAAGAGATGAGGCGTTCGGAGGTTGCGATTCGGAGCCAGATACATCACGCGACGAATCGAAATCGATCCACACGGCGAAGCGCCGCAAAAAGCCCACACCAAGTAGGCCGTCGTCCACACCACGCACGGGGCCTGAGCGGATGAGCCCGATTACCGGTTTGTTCACGCTGAGCGTGCCTATCGACACGCGTTGCGGACGCGCCGCAAGGAGGTGTAGCGATCCACCGGCGGTCTCCGCGTCCGGAAAAGCGGCGGTCGCAGCCCGCTGCTGGATCCATGTCGATGTTGGTGACACGACGGCGAGAGCAAAGTAGGTGCATCCCGTATCGACCAAAGTCTGTAGATCGCGGCCGCTGCCATCCGGCAAATCGATATGGACTAACACGAAGGGAACTGCGGGATTACTACGAAATATAAGTGGCACGGCAGTGGCGCCTGGCGGAGAGGTGAACCCGGCTGAGGCGTACAACTGAACTCGTGCTGCCGCGTAGTCGAACTCGATGACGCGAGCGCGTAATAACGCTGCTCCCATTACACAATCCATATCCGGAGCTTGGGGGGAGAAGTCACGAACAATGACCGGATGGTCGCGCATCGTGATCGGGCCGACTTGCAAACTTACGGTGGCTCTGCCATCTCCCTGAAAAGGACGGTTGCCATCCGGGGTGGGGGGTGCCGCCGCTTCCACTATTCCCATACCCTTCGCCTTCGTTCGGTCGATGGAGATGAGGGCGCTGAATCCGGTGTCCAGACTGCACCAGAGCCTCCCGCCCGGCGCGTCAACTGCAATAAGCAACTGCTCGGTGGAAGGATCGACTCTCGTGGGAAGTGAAATTGTTGCGGCATCGTCTTGCGCTCGCAACGCCGCAACAATGCAGAGAATGAAACAAACGAGAGAGCAAAAACGGCCCAAGCTGGCCTCCCGAAATTACCGTACATTTTCCCACTGGTTGAGAACAATTCGAAGAATCCAGTGACCACGCGTTCGTGGGAACCTGAAAGTTGTTGCTAGCAACGCAGTCGCACGAACGAACAGTCCGCACTATTTTCGCGGGCCTGAGATGCTTCCCATTTCGGAAAGGCTTGACATCTTCCGAGTGAGTATTCGGGTCGCTCAATCGCTGGAGCGCAACTTGGCGCAGATATTCCGAGCTGCAGGCGCACGCTGGGTCCGAATCCAGGGTGGGACGTCCAAAATAATGGCCAGTAGCAAACAACTGTGCGCCGCTGCCAGTTCAGGGCGACAGACGTGCCTTCACGTTGCGTGACCTTTGCCCTCAAGGGACGAGCGCCGCTGGAGGCTTTTTCCTTTTGGTACTGCTCAGCAGAGGAGGCGGTGTTAACGGCATCGAGGGCCGGTAGATGAATAGCACACGTCGCTGCAGAGCGAACGGATTTCGGGTCTTTGGGGGACGGCAATTCTCTTTTCTTCGCTTCCCAAGATTCCTAGATGGTCCGCAGACCTAAAACTTGTCGGTTAATCGTCGCCTCATATTCTTACCTTTTCCGATTGGAAATCGGTACTACAACGCCAGACCAGTTCCAATCGCTGAATCCCTTGCGAGGGTTTACACAAAAGGGTTTACAAAGGTTCCAAACTGGGATGATTGAGGAAGAATGAGACGGTTGAAGCACCACTGTAAAAGATTCAAAACATTCAGCACGACTACCTAATCCCTTTTTCGGGACTAGGGGATCGAAAATTCCGATGCTGTCTCTAACATTTCTTCTCACGTATCTCAATCGAATACGCCAAATGAGAAATCGATGACATAATCGCCGCTAGTTCCATTTCGGAACCAACGAACGAGCAGCTGCTTCGTTGTCGGGGACAGTATCGCATTGTTAAGAGCGCGGCTGCCTGTCCGTGATGCGCTGGGCAAACCGCGCCTGGTTGAAGCACCAATTTTGATTATGAGGAATCTTATATTATTGGGCCGCACTTGCATGAAGGTCCCAGTAATGAAAGAGAACAGCAGCGAAATCAAAACATCTCACAATTTCAACGTTCAAGAATACGAAATCATAGACTGCCGTGAACTCGCGCGTCGCTGGACCTTGCCCGAGAGTGGATCCGATGGTAGCGCTGAGGCATGAATGACGACACTCGGTGTAAATCACCTGTTTTCGACAGTAATCTGGAACGCGCACAACAATTGCGGCTAAAGTGAGAACGATGAACCTGAAAAGGACATGGCGGAAGGGCCTGTTAATTACATTTTGCCTCGCCGTCGGCGCAGCATGTTTCTGGTTTGCTCTTTCTCCGACCCATTGGCTTAGAAGGGTTGATGTTGGAACGGTGAAGGTGGATGGGCGTCCAGTTGATGCTGACATCTTCTTCTGGAGTGCTGTCGATGAAGCCGATCCTATTGCGCTGGTACACCTGAAAGACGGACGCGATTATTTCCTCGATTTCAGCATAGAGAAATGGCGGCAGGGTAATGCGTCAGAATACGTCCGGCTCTACGCAGGCGCCTGGTCCGTCCGGTCGCTGAAGGAAGGCTTAGAACCTGAGCCAGACCAACTACCGCTCCGCAATCTGAATGAGTTTCATACGCAGGATGGGCATGAGGTATCCGTCCAGTTCCAATTCTAAGTGCAGCTTCTTGGCGACAAATCGTGATTACAGTTGAGCAAGAGAGTGATTAACGAGGCGGAAGATTTCTGCGAATGCTGTCGCGGGCGCATGAGAGAAGTAATCGGAAGCCGGCTAAGCAAAGAACGGCTGGCCTTCGTCTATCACTTTGCCTTTCCGACCTCGCACGCCGAAGCGTTGCCGGGCGCGCGAAAGAAAAAAGCAACAATAGCCGGAATTTTTCACTCTCCCCGCGCTGGTGGATTTGATTCGGGCTTATCGACCGGCGCATCGGGCGTTGTCACCGGCTTATCAGGTGGTTCTTTAATGGGCTCTGGTTGCGGGCCGGTCTGGAGGTAGTGGGCACTCCTTTCTTCGCTTTTGGCTCATTTTCCTGCCTTGATGCTGTTGCAAGCACGTTTACTTGGATGCGGTGCAGGATGCATGCCTTGAACTGCGGAGCTGGAATGGTCGAAAAATGAAGTCTCAAAACGGAGCGCATCCTGAAGTCGCTTGCCTGCGAGACAACGATGGCAGTTGGTTATCTGAAATCTCTTCAATGAAGTTATGGTTTCCAACCTCCGACGCGGCTGGGTGCTTTGGGAACTAAGAACGAGTCTGGGGCTCGCTCGCTTGTTAGTCTTGGCAAAAAAAAACCAAACTCGCGACAGGAGATCGGAGTTTGGCAGAGGAGAAGAAAACTGCTTTTTGTAATGCGTCGCTATTCTCCATGCATTCTGACTGCCACAGCTCCCATGACTCTAATCGGTGACTTACGCGAGAGCAGGCATGTACCCAGGGCCGACTCTTGGACAGCTGTTTTAATTTCAGACATAGGCATGGGCTATTTTTCGGAACACATCTGTAGGAGATGACAATGCACAGCGAATGTTTCATTCTGGTGTTTTTCATTCGAGACGTCCAAGCCTATGTGGATTTCATCGGAGCAGATGGATCGAAATCTGCCTTTAAGAACTGCAATGCGCGATCCAGTCGTTCGCGTTGCTGTTTAAGTGCGTCGGTTATTTGTTGAAGTATCCATTCGGCGAGCAGTACATCAATGCTGTTGGAAAAGAACATCCAGATTTCGGCCTGCTATTTGGAACGGCGCGACTTCACAAATCGGATCGTCGCTTCCTCGTGCTGATAGGTGCTATTCACGCTTGTTTCGACCGGCGGAATTATCACTTCGTAGCGATCCGGTGCCAGCCTCGTCAACTGCAAGCTTCCCGAATTGGGATTTCTGAGTTGCGTGCGTATTTCCAGTTCAGTGTTCGTCGAACGAACCACATCGAGGCCAATGTGTAAGGCGTCGTTTTCGAAGCTAAACGAAGTGAGCTTCGCGCTGGTACTCGGCCCCCCAAGCTCAGGCGTGGGAGCAGGCAGTACAAGTTGCACTCCATCGCGCCAGTGGAGGGCAATCTCCGACTCTGCCTGTGCGATCGTGACTTTCACGTGCGCATGCCAGTCTTGCCGATCTTGCGTGACGTTTACCGGGCTCGCATTCCCATTGAGAGCCGCCGCAACGGAACGCGCACCCAACGGAATCTCCGGTTGGAATTCAAGAGTTACTGGTGGACCTGAATCTTTGATGTAGAGCGTGAGACCACTGACAGTCTGATCGAATTGCAGGTCCAGCTTCGATGCTCCAACCCGCACGTTACTCACCGTCGTGTGGTCCCAGTCTGACGGCAGATGTGGGGTCAGGGAGAGAGTATTGCTCTCAGCGTCGACATCAATACCGAAGAGTCCCCGCACTGCGCTCGAGAGGAATGCTGCCGAAGACCATGTCTGTTCCGGAACGGACTCGACTTGTGGATTGAAGATATCTCCAGCAAGCACCTCGTGCATGTGTCCTGGTGAATCAAGCGAGGACCACGGGATGAGAGTGCGCCAGATCTGCCACGCTGTTACCGGTCGATGCGCGGTCCAGTAGGCTTGCGCGACTTCGGCGGTGCCCAACGCCCACACGCTGCCATGCGCGTATGCCGTCGGATCGTAGCCGGGTTCACTCATTGCGATGCTGCGCGTGCCCCAATCCGTTTGAAAACGCCACGACGCGATTTGATCGAGCACGCGCCCAGCCTGCTGATCATTGAACAGTCGCTGATCGATGGCGCTCACCGCTCCCAGACCGCGATCCTGCATCGCTTGCCCGTTTCGCCGGTGTCCCTCAATGGGAACATTGCGTTCTGCGTCCCAGTATCGCTGAGCGAACGATGAGCTTGCCTTCTTGCCCAGCTCTCGTGCGTCGCGCGCCGCTTGAGCATCGCCCACACGATCAGCCAGATGTGCATAGTCCCTGGCAGCCGTTACCCACGCTGCAGCCAGGCCAAGTTCGTCGCTCAGCGAGTCCTGCTCATCTGCTCCTTCTATCTGCCGGAATTCGTGGCAGCCCATCGTCGGCGACCAGGCTGCGTCCATAGCCATAAGCTTCTGCA
>DATEMI010000578.1:0-18112 GCA_035275665.1 Terriglobales bacterium
TTCCTTGAGCTGCTACTGTAATGTCAGAGCACGATCGATGCGAAATACACGATTGCATCTCCTCATTGGTACCGGGAAGTCGCCTTGTGAGATCGAGCGCGGCCACCTCCCAGATAACGGGCGACTCGGCGGAAGCCCGGAAACCGGCTAGAGAACAGTCTCGTAAATGCGAACAGCGGCGCGAGCGCGCGAGTCGTTTTGAATTCTAAGGCTTCCCAAGTGGTTCAACCGCATCATGAAAGCGTACAAACAGCTTTTCTGCTGCAGCCGCCACGTTATCCTGCTCGGTCTTTTTCTTGAATGCCGATTTGATTTTTTCTGTTCCTGTCCAAAGCTCGCGGTTCGTTTTAGCGTCATAGATCTTGAGCGTGATCGAAGATGATGAAAGATCTCTCCGTACTCCGGTCTGAGCAGAGCGAGCATCGGACGCAGATGTATTTCCGCCCAAGGTCACCGTCCCGGATTCATAAGAAGTAACGTCGGCGATGAAATTGGCTTTTTCGGGCGTATTCAGGATCGTGAATCTTCCCCAGTTCTGCATGTCCGTGCTGATCGCGTCGAAGGCGATATGTCCTCCATGTTCATTCTTTAGGTACATGGATTTTCCGAATGCGAGCCGATCGGATAAGTTCTGTGAAATTGGTGGAGTCTGCTGCGCGACCAGAGCTGTCACGATCAGCAGGGCAATCGAGAGCAACGTCGGCGATCGCCTGAGGAATAAGGAAAACGTTGTTGCGGCCATTGGGGTAGCCGAATTGTAATCCGAAATCCGGCCAGCGGTTACTCCCCAATGATCTTCACGATCACGCGTTTTTCGCGCTGTCCATCAAACTCTGCGTAGAAGACGCGCTGCCATGTTCCGAGGTCAAGTTTGCCTTTCGTGATAGGAAGAGTCACGGACTGATGGAGGAGAAGGCTCTTGAGGTGCGAATCGGCGTTGTCTTCGCCGGTCTGATGATGACGGTAGTGTTCCCGAAAAGGGGCGAGCTTCTCCAGCCATTCATCAATGTCCTGGATCAGACCCGATTCATGATCGTTCACATAAACGGCAGCGGTGATGTGCATAGCCGAGACGAACGCCAGCCCTTCCTGCACTCCGCTTTTGCGTACGGCGGCCTCGACCTGCGGGGTGATGTGAATGTAATCGCGATGTTTCTTGGTATTGAACTTCAGATATTCGGTATGTGCCTTCACGGCCAAACAGCATAACAGCCGTGAGTTCGCCGCCGGTAACGCTGACAAGCCGAGGCGCGTCATTTAGATTAGCTTCATGTCCACTGGTGAGAAGTTTGAGCGAGCGGTGAACATCATGGCTCGTCTGCGAGCGCCGGGCGGCTGCCCATGGGACCGCGAACAGACCTTCGATTCGATCAAGCCATACACGCTCGAAGAGACCTACGAGGTATTCGAAGCCATTGAGAATCGTGACTGGCGGGAGCTGCCCGGCGAACTCGGCGACCTTCTGCTGCAGGTCCTGTTCTACTCGGAAATGGCACGCGAAGCCGGCTATTTTTCCATAAATGACGTTCTCGACCGCCTTTCGACTAAGTTAGTGGATCGTCATCCGCACGTTTTTGGCGAGGTGAAGGCCGAAACAGCAAAAGAAGTTGTACGGAATTGGGAAGCGCTTAAGAAAGCTGAAAAGGCGGCGAAGACAGCAGAGGAGCCAGAAAGTAAGCCGCTGCTCAGCAGCATTTCACGTTCAATGCCGGCACTGCTCGAAGCGGGAAAGATCAGTCGAAAGGCAGCGTCGGTTGGATTTGATTGGTCTGAAATTTCCGGCATTTTCGAGAAGTTGCAGGAAGAAGTTGCCGAGCTGAAACAAAACGTTGATGAGATCCCGCAGCCAATTCGGCCGGGCGGCGGCGATGCTGGGTCGCGAGCGACTCCGATTTCGGCCGCATTGCACGAGCGCATCGAAGGCGAGCTGGGCGATTTATTTTTCGTGCTCGTGAACCTCTCGCGCTTCCTCGATGTCGATCCCGAATCGGCTCTGCGTCGGACTACACGCAAATTCCGGCGCCGCTTTGAAGCCATGGAGTCTGTTGCAAAATCTCAGGGAACTACGTTGGATCAAATGAATCTCGAACAGATGGAAGAGCTGTGGCAGCACTCGAAGATCGGTGAGGAGGTTAGGCAGTGAGCAAAATTGCTTCCGCACACGAGCCTGGATCCACCGATTCGATCGAGCTGCGCCACTGCAAGGAGATTGCCGAATTTCAGGCGTGCGTCAGTTTGCAAAAGGAAGTTTGGAACTTTTCAGATGCGGATCTAATTCCCGTACGAATGTTCGTCGTCGCCAGCAAGATCGGGGGCCAGATCATTGGAGCGTTTGACGGGGCAACGCTGGTCGGGTTCGCCCTTTCCATTCCTGGCGCCCGGAATGGGAACGCCTATCTTCATTCCCACATGTTGGCGGTACGGGAACCGTATCGGAATCTTGGTTTGGGGAGACGCCTGAAACTGGCTCAACGCGATGAAGCCGTCACTCGCGGCTTCGAATTAATGGAATGGACCTTCGATCCGCTGGAAATCAAGAACGCTTATCTGAACATCGAAAGGCTTGGGGCCATCGTTCGTCGCTACACGCTGAACCAATATGGGACTTCTTCTTCTCCACTGCAGGGCGGACTGCCAACGGACCGTTGCGTTGCCGAATGGTGGCTTAATTCGAAACGAGTGACCGACCTCATGGAAGAAGGAGTTCGTCCTCAGATCGATCCGGAAAAGACAATCACTGTACCGGCAGAGATTTACGAGTGGAAATCGGATCCTGTAAATCGCGATCGAGCGCGTGAGGTGCAACTGGCCAATCGCCAGCAATTTCTCAACGCGTTTTCCAGCGGCCTTGCTGTCTTGGGATATAGGCGCGATGAGAAGGGCAACGGAATCTTTCTGTTGGCTTCTCCGCAGGAGAAGTTCGAATTCACCACGGTGCCAGAACGGGAAGCAGAGCCTTCATGCACATAGACAGCATCACTCTTCGCGAGCTGCATATGCCGCTCGTGTACTTCTTCGAGACCAGCTTCGGCCGCACTACGGAGCGGCGCGTCATGCTGGTCGAGCTGCAACTTAATGGCATTACATCCTGGGGCGAATGCGTTGCGGGCGAGCATCCCTATTACAGCGAAGAATCCATCGGGACTGCGTGGTATGCAATTTCTGAAGAATTGGCTCCCGCACTGCTGAATCGCGAGATCGAATCCGGACGCGATGTTCCGGCGCTACTTCGGCGAGTGCGCGGGCACCGCATGGCGAAAGCGGCGCTTGAAAATGCTGTGTGGGACGCCGAGGCACAGATTAAGCATGTCCCATTATGGAAATTGCTCGGCGGCACGCGCCAGGAGATCGCGTGCGGAGTCTCACTCGGAATTCAGGACACCGCCGAGCAACTCATGGAAAAGATCGAAAGTGAGCTTGCAGCGGGATATCAGCGCATCAAAGTGAAATGCAAGCCCGGTTGGGACGTTCAGATTTTCGAGCGCATCCGCGAGCGCTGGCCGAAAATCCTGCTTAGTTGCGACGCCAACTCCGCTTACACCCTCGAAGATGTCGATCACTTAAAAGAGTTCGACCGCTTCAGCCTGCTTATGATCGAGCAGCCGTTGTGGAACGACGATTTCTACTTCCACGCCCGCCTGCAGAAAGCACTGAAGACCCACATCTGCCTCGACGAAGCGATTCATCACGCGCGCAGTGCGCGAGCAGCAATCGAACTGGGCTCGTGCGGAATCATCAACATCAAAGTTGGGCGTGTGGGCGGGTTCAGCGAAGCGATCGCGGTTCACGACGTCGCACAAGCAAACAACATTCCAGTCTGGTGCGGCGGCATGCTGGAGAGCGGTGTCGGCCGTTCGCATAATGTCGCGCTCTCCACTTTGCCGAACTTCTCTCTGCCAGGCGATGTGTCGGCTTCGAAGCGATATTGGAAAGAAGACATCATCGAACCAGAAGTGACGGTCTCGCCAAAAGGGACTATCACCATCTCAGACAAACCCGGTCGTGGATATGAGGTAATGACGGAGCTTGTGGAGCGGCTGACGGTGCGGAAGAAGACCGTCCGACAAGCTGCTGCGGCGAGAACACATTAATGCCTTTTCATTTGCCCGCCCCTGTAGTAGAATATGGTCATAATAATGTGACTATAGTCACATAGGTGAGCTGATGAAGACGAAAACAATGCCGGCGGGAGTTTTCAAGGCTAAGTGTCTCGCGATCATGGATGAGGTGCATTCAAAATGCGAGTCCGTGATTATTACGAAACGCGGAAAACCCATAGCAAAGCTTGTTCCCATCAACTCACGACCTGACGACATATTTGGATTCATGCGAGGAAAAGCAAAGATCGTGGGAGATATTGTTAGTCCCGTGATTCCACTCGACGAGTGGGAAAAGGACTGATGTTTCTTCTCGACACGCATGTTGTGGTCTGGTCTGCTTTGGAACCGGATAAGCTTTCGAAAAAAGCTGTTGTTGCCATTGAAGATGCTCGCAATACCGATCGACCGCTCTTCATCTCCGACATTACGCTCTTCGAAGTTGCCAACTTGATCCGCCGCCAGCGAGTTGTAATTCAGATCTCTCTCGACAGCTTTCTGGAAGAGCTTGAGTCCTGGCTGGTGGTTGTGTCAATCAACCGACAGATTGCTTCCCTGAGTGTTCAGCTTCCGGACACTTATCCAAGCGATCCAATGGACAGGCTCATTGGGGCCACAGCGATGGTGAAAGGTCTGCCTTTGATTACCGCTGATGAACGGATACGCAAATCGAAGGTTTTAGAGACGATCTGGTAAATGCTTTAAGTGCTTCAGCCGCTGCAGATTAGCGGTTCTGCAGTCCCGAATTGGAATCGAGGAAGGACACTGTGGTCACATCGCTCGTGAACTTGAAGCGGATTCTGCTCTCGCCATCTATGTTCCCGGTTCGGGAACCATAGCGCCAGGATCTCACAATGCGGGCAGCCTCGCGCCCGAGTGTGGCGTCGCCGTGTAGCAGCTTTACTTCCTTCACTCGCCCTTCCGGCGAAACTATCGCGCGAAGGAGTACTTCGGTATCTCGGACAACCGAGGAGAAGTCGTCCAGCACGGGATGGCTTTCCGGCGGTCCTGCAGGTGGAAGCATCTCAGGAACGGCGTCGGAATGATGTGCCGAGATGGAACCGTGTTTCGGCGCAGAGTGCGGGACAGCGCCAATATTTGCAGTCGATGCGGAGTCACTCACTGAACTGTATTTGAACGCAGCGGATTGAAGGGTGACGCCGCTCGGGGTTGACCCATTTCCATCGGACGAGTCCTTTCGCATCGCGGCTTGTTCCCAAACTGGACTGGGTGAGGGGACCAATCCGACCTGTTCTGGATTGGAAAATAACGGCTTCTGCAATTGTACCTGCTGGGGTTCTACAATTCGAAATCGCAGCGCTCCATGCATTCGCGGCAGGAGCGACTTGGCGATCTGTTTCGATTTGGAACCCACGTAGGCAAGATGTGTACCCCAGTTTGCCTGAGCGACTGAAAAGGCGACGGCCACAAAGAGGACCGTGGCGGCCGTAGCAATTGCGCTAATCGCAAACGATCGGCTTCGCATCGGCGCGTGACTTAGTAGCTGCGTGTCTCTGATTGGCGGGCGCGGCTTCGTTTCGAACCCCTTCGTCGGTCCCGCCGAAAGTTCAATCGTTCCGATCAATTCTTCGGGATCAATGCGGGAGTTGTCGTCCAGTGCTTCGCAATTGAGAATCAGTTGAAGCTGTCCAGGGCTCAGCACGTGCTGATGGAGATCTGCGAAATTGCGGAAGATCCAGAAGAGTCTTAGAGAACAGAGTCGCGTTGCGCGCAAATACCGAAGCTCCCCGTCGGGAGATTGCGTGCAAACGTACCGACACCCAAGCTGATGGATGCGCATAGGCGTACCTGTAGTGACTTTTTGAAAAGGGCTTCGACGGGGGGAAGTGGGCGACAACATAGTAAGTAGCTGAATCGCCGAAAGCAAGTAGATTTCAGGGTTCGGCGCGTTATTTAACGAATAATCGAGAAGAGCAAGACACGACGACATCCCGGACTGAGAACGCGGAGTGCATGCGAACACCTCTAACGCCGCAAATCTCCGCGTAACCAGCAGGGACGTTACGGGATATCTAAGCCGTTGCCGCCATTTCCAACTCGGCCACGCGGCGCAACGGTTCCGAGAGGCTTTGCACCAGTGAGGCAAATCCTGCCAGCGTGAGCGACTGGGGGCCATCAGAGAGTGCGCGCTCTGGGCAGGGGTGCACTTCCACGATCAGCCCATCTGCGCCGACGGCAATTGCCGCCTTTGATGTCGCGCTTACCAAACTACGGCGACCGGTCCCGTGGGATGGATCGGCGATTACCGGCAGGTGCGACAGCTCTTTTGCCAGTGCGATCGCCGCAAGGTCGAAGGTGTTGCGCAGTTCGGTTTCGAAGGTCTTAATGCCGCGCTCACAGAGGATTACCTGCGAGTTTCCGCCGGCGAGCAGATATTCGGCGGCGAGCAGCCATTCTTTGACCGTCGCAGAAGGCCCACGCTTCAGCAGGATCGGCCGTTCTGCTTTGGCGAGCCGTCGAAGCAAAGCGAAATTCTGCATATTGCGGGCGCCAACCTGGAGCACGTCGGCGTACTCGGAGATAAGGTCCACGTCTTCGGTGCTCATCACTTCAGTGACCACCGGCAGCCCAGTTACTTCGCGCGCTTCCGCTAGAATCTTCAGCGCTTCGACTCCGAGTCCCTGGAAATCATAAGGAGACGTGCGGGGTTTATAAGCACCCCCGCGCAGCATGCGCCCGCCGGCGTTTTTCACGCCGACGGCCGTCTCCAGCATCTGCTCGCGGGATTCCACCGAACATGGTCCGGCAATGATGACGATGTGTTCGCCGCCAATCTTCACTCCGGCGACATCCACAATGCTAGATTCTTTCCGCACTTGACGGCTCACCAACTTGAAGGGATGTGAGATGGCAATTGTGTCCTCTACGCCGGGCGCGCTTTTAAGCGCTTCGAGCTGAGCGCGATTTCCGCCGCTCCCTACGGCGGCCACGATGGTGCGTTCTGTGCCCCGAATCACGTGCGGCTGATAGCCACAGAGCACTACGCTATCGATAATGTGCTGAATCTCGGCTTCGGTTGCGCCTTCTACCATGTTGATGATCACCTTGGCTGTCTCCTTTGAAATAACGCCGCAGAAAGCAAAAGCCGCGACCTTTTGAGTCGCGGCTTCGGGTGCTTCTGTGATTGCTAAACGATTACGTTATGAATTTCGTTCGCATGCACGCGCTTCCCCGCCGCCGCTACTCGTAAAGTACCAGTAGCGGTAGGTAAAGAAGCTCGTAAATCGAGTCGCTTGCATCGCGGTGTCCAGAACTATAGGTGAATGAGCACGTAGAAGTCAATTTCGTTCTTATTCTGTCATTCCGAACGCCTGATTTGGCGGAGGAATCCCTATCCATTTCCGCTGGCTTTTCAAGTGCATGGGAATCGATAGGGACTCCTCGCTCCTGCTCACGCGAAATGCTCACGTGAGCATTCGCTCGGAATGACAAACAACGAAGCCTTAATTCGCCAAGCTCACCTTCATGTTGTCCACGTATACATGGTAAGGCGTGCTGTTGCCGTCCAGATCGACCTGGAACGCATTTGTAAGCTCGGGCCCGTTACCGGTGAACAGTGCGTCATGCACGATGTTTGCCGGATAGGTCACGCCATCGACGGTGAGAGAATCATGAAAGATCTGCGTTCCCTGCGCGTGATACATGGCGATGATGTGATGCCAGGAATCCGGAGCAAAGGGCTGGAACGCGATGGATGTTCCTTCCCAATGCTTGGTCGTGAAATTAAATACGCGCCAAGTCTTACTCGCATAATCAGCCTGCCAGGCATAGTTGTAGGTATAGCCATTGGCATTCTGCTGGCATTCAAACTCGATCCCCTGCGGAGCCGAGGAGTACTGAGCCGGGATGTAAACGTCAAATTCGTAACGAAGATAGCTCACCGGATTCGGTACCGGAGGCTGTTCGATGAAGTAGTATCCGCCCGTGTATGCTGGGCGACCGGTAAGCCAGAAATCAGTCGAACTGCCGCTCAGGCTAGGAGTTGAGATTCCCTGATTAAATCCGTAGCCCGGGGCTGTGCCGCCGCCACCGTCGTTGCCGCATCCACCGCAAGTTTGCCATCCGCCTTGGTTCTGAATGTTGGACATGATGGTTGCTCCGGGTGGAGGCGCTGGGGCATCGCCGTTGCTGCTGGGAGTGGGAGGGACCGGCGTCGGGGCTGGAGCTGGAGTTGGATTCCCAGAGCTCGAGCCGGAAGTCGCCGTTGAACTGGATGATCCAGCCGAGCTGGACGAAGTCGTCGTGCCGGTACTAGAACCTCCTGTAACCGGAGTAGTAGATGAAGGCGAAAGGCCGGACGAGCTGCTGCTGGTGCCGGTCAATTGCGTGGTTGTAGTCCCAGGGGATTTGGTGAGGCTGTTCGTTCCTCCGCATCCGGTAATCCAAAATGCCGCCATATTGAGAGCTGCCATGGCGCAGATCCCTTTCAGATTCAATCGCATTCATTAACCTTTCGGTCGGTGGGGGGCCGACTGTCAGGTCAAAGTACGGGGGCATCTACTCTGGTTATATCCGGTGAGAGTAGTAGATGGGCTAGAGAAAGGTCCCTAGGACAATCGAGGGATTATGGGTTACTGGCCTTACTAAGGCATCATGACAATTGTGCCCCCTGCTGGTGATGAGTTGCGTAACGCAGGGTGCAGATCAATTTGCTACGCCAATGCTGCTGATTCGGACTGTAGCGAGACGAACGGAGTTGACGAAGCCCAATTGGCCGCGGCAGGAGTATAAAAACCGAATCGCAGCTTACCTCATCGCCTTAGCAAGTACATCAACACCGCTCCAAGCGCCACCGACAGCGCAATCACCAGCCATAATTTGTTGCTGTTTTCAAAGCGGGGCTGAGCCGACGGTGAAACTGCGAGGTCGCCAACGGAAGAATTCGTCGACTGGGAGAGGGAAGTGGCTGACGATTTAGCAGTTACATTGACCCTGATCTGGGCTCCGCCGAGTTTGAACTCGGATGTCCGCACTGTCTTTGGATCGTGGAGCATGTCCCCCACCATCTCGGTCAACTTATCGTTGTGGAGCATCTCCCCAACGAGCCCGGTAAATTTGTCATTCAGCTTCTGCTGAAGTTCTTCCTGTGTGGCTCCCTCAATTATCTCAGCAGGTCCTTCCTCCGCTCGGGCAATGAATCCACCTCCGGGCTTCGGCTCAATTCGGTATCGAAACTTTGTTGTTGCGGTCTTGGTGTCCATAGTGCTCGCCCAGTTCAATAGTTTCGGCGACGAAGCAGTCCGGCCGCGAGTTACGAAAGTGCCTGTGCGGCTGGAAGATATGTTTGTTTCAGCTTGAAAGTGTGGCCGCTCGAATCGTCGCTGTGTTCTCTAATCGGGAACCTTTCATATCCGACCAAAGCTTCTAACTGCTTTCTTTAAGTTTCTTCAGCGCACCCTCGTAATTCGCAGTTTGCGCTTTCAAGTTGCCGGGAACATTGCGCAGAACAACTTCCCAGTTCGCGATGGCTTTCGTTTTGTCACCCATTGCGGTATAGCCGCGCGCCAGTCCGAGCGAGGTCCAGAACTTGTCCTCGGGATGCTTCTGCTGGTTGAGAGCAAAGATTTTCATCGCTTTGTCTTTCTTGCCACTGCGAAGCTGGTGGACGCCATAGCCGTAGATCTCAAAAGCATCGGTACCCGGTAAAATAAATGCTCTTTCCATGACTTTCTCCGCGTCGCTCTCGCGGCCCATGGCTTCCAGAACCGCTGCCTTGGTCTGCAACGTAGAGAAGTCTTCATGGCCAACCGTGGCTCCGCGGAAGGGCGCCGAGATCGCTTTGTCGGCCCACACCAATGCCTCCTCAAGATTGATCTTGTTGTCGGCACAGAACTGCGCGGCGGTCTGCCAGTCTTCATAGCGGAAGCCCGGCCACGACTCGAGTTGTTGACGAAGTTTCGCGACGTACAATTCGTTTACGTTCGGAACCTCGATCTTCAAGGGAATTCGTTTCTTTTCCCATTGTAGGAATCCGACGGCGGAATCCGGACGCCGCTCGTCGAAGCCATAAGTCAGAAATTCGGTGAACGGAGCGTCTTCAAGATTCGTGGGCACGCGAAGCACGTCCTCTTTGGCTTCATATTGGAAGCTTCCCCAGCCCAGATGTCGGTTGAAAATCCAGAACGAAGGCCCGGATTTTTCGAGGTCGAGGAAAAGAGCATACGTGCCCGCCTTGAGATCCCTGCCACCAACCTTTACATCGTCCGAGAGCGTGATTGTTGTAGTCTCGTTCGCACCGGCGCGCCAAGGTGTACTCTCGCTCGGGCCGAAGCCTTCGTCCACGAAGCCGTAGTGCACTAACTCTCCCCAAATGTGTCCTGTGCGATCGTTGTTCGCGGGATTGTGGACATGAGGGCTGTGGTACTCAATGGAAATCCTCACAGGGCCGATCCACTGAGAAACCTCCGCGCGCTCAGCATCGCCGTTCGGAGGCGTGGAGAGTTCGGATGTCTCCTGCGCGACGGCGAAAGCGCAGGTCAGGAAGATAAAGACCATGGCTGCAGTTTTCATGGGAGCACCTGTTCTGTTGGAAATGCCAGGAGCGTTAGACTCAGGTGCTTCCAAACCGTGAGCTTCGGTCTCATTCAGGTTGTCTGAGAAAGGCGTTCATTCGTAACGGTGGATGAACAAGTTGTCCCGAGAGAGGACGCGGGAGTAAGCCAGAAAAAGAACAGGGACAATAACAGGGTAGTTTTGAAAATTTCGCAAGAAATCGTTGATTCTGCCCAGAATAAGCGGATTTGCGCTCAAGGGAGGAATTAACGGGGATTGCGGCGATTTGCCGGAAAGCTGCTCACGCGCAACGACTTAGCCCGAAAGTAGCGGAAACCCCAAAATTTAACAGGGGATTCAACAGGGAATTATCATTCCCAGAATGGGACTCACCTAATCCCCCAAACCCCGAATGTCTGTCATCGTGCTCCAGATTCGATCGGTTCGAGCAGGTTGATCGATTCATCGACGCCCGCGCTGTCGCTGCGCCCGCTTGGCCAAATGCGAAACGTGCCATGGCCGCGTCCAAGCTGCCACGTTCCCGCAATGCCGTGGCCCTCGCGTGTGCCGGAGTACTCGACATCATGGGAGCCAATGTAGGTCTTAGTCCAGCGGCATGCTCCAGATAGCGGATCGTAGCTGCCATGCATGACAAAGCTGCCAACGTCGTCGACTCCATCGCCTGCAAGGATGCCACCGGAAAACAGCAGATCGAGTTGCATGTCATGGCGATCGCCTTGGCCGTAGCTGTAGAAGCCCCGCCATGCACCGGAGGCATAGATTTCGGCAGTCATTGTGGTTAGCTTACAGCTACTAAGCTGCTAAGCTCCTAAGCTGAACATCAATGGCGGTGCATAGCACTAGTCAGTTGAAAACGCAGCCTCCGGAACAAATTCACCGCCGATCTCATTCTGTCTGGCCAGTCGTTAGCCTCGCCGCGGCAGGATGTCTGTGGGGCACAGGATTTCTCTTCGGCAAGATCGCTTTTGCCGAGATGAGTGTTTTTGAGAACTGTGGTTACCGATTTATTTTCGGATCGCTGGGGCTACTGCCGATTCTGTGGACGAGACCTCCACGATTTCGGGATCGACGTGCCTGGACGTTACTTCTCGTAGCTTGTGTCATCGGTGTCCCAGTGCAATTTCTTATGCAGTTCAAGGGATTGCAACTCACGACGGTCTCGCACGCTTCGCTCATCGTCGGCATCTTACCGGTTCTGCTTGCACTGAGTTCCGCTGCGTTATTCAAGGACAAGTTGAAAGCCTTCGAGTACGGGCTGATGCTGCTCTCCGCATTGGGCGCCGTGCTGATCGCATTTTCTAGAAAGAGCGTCGGCGGGCCGCAGCCCACCATCACAGGCGATCTGCTGGTGTTCCTCTCAATGTTTGCGGCGCTGGTGATGATTCTCATCAGCAAGCGCCTCATGGCCGACTACGGATCCCTTCAGGTGACGGCGGCGATGATTATGATTGGCACGGTCATCTTGCTCCTGTGGACCGAAGCTACGCATCCGTTGCGGACGCATTTTTCAACGAGCGTGTGGCTTGCCGTGATCGCACAAGGAGTTCTTGCCACCACCGGGGCTTACGTCTTCTGGAATTGGGGACTCGCTCGGGTGCCAGCTGCTCGTGCGGGTGTCTTCCTCAACCTTGAGCCGCTGATTGGCACGATTCTCGGCGTCGTGATTCTTCACGAGCGGTTGGGAGCTTTCGGCATCTTGGGTGGCGCACTCATTCTCATTTCCGCTGCCTATTTCAGCCGGCGTCCGCAACCGAGGTCTGTCTCTTCGGTTTGAAAATCAAGTTTGGAAATCTTCCGCCGAGTCTCACACCTCTAGGCATTACCGGTGCGACCGGCCGGCTGCACGCGCGCGCTCAAGCCCTGACGAGAGCAATTTCCAATAGCTTGGCGTAACGCTTTGGATCGTAGCCCTGGACCGTTTGATCGCCGATGCGGACAAATGGGAAGGCCTCTACCTCTTCAGCCTCAAGCTCCTGCAGGATCTTGTCCTGCGTGGCTTGATCGGCCAGATCGTAGTTGGTGAACTGGAATGGGATGTGTCGCTCAGTAAAAAACTTCTTCGCCTTGTCGCATGATGGGCAGATCGACAGCGTGTACATCGAAACCTGACTTGTTCCACTTGTGCCGTTGTTGCGTTTTCGCCATGGGTTCCAGTTCATAAAGACCTCCCTCCACCAGCGGCCCGAAATGATAGATTCCGAAAACCATCTCAAGGATTCGCGCGATATAGTCAGTACCGTCCTCGGTAGCGACTGGGTACGTGAGAAGGCTCACCCATTCGCTACCGCGAACGCACCGAACCTAACGATGCCGAGCCAGCCGTACCGAGTTACTCCGCTTCTGAGCTCGGCTGGGCGATTACGCCCTCTTTATAGGCAGGCTGGTGCTTCGGAGCGAAGAGGATTTCAACCATCAAGATCGCTGCGCCTACAACGATTGCACTGTCCGCGATGTTGAAGTCCGGCCAGACATATTGGCCGATGTAGAACTCGAGGAAATCGACTACATGTCCGGAGAGGACGCGGTCCCACAGATTTCCGAATGCTCCACCCAGGATTAGCGAAAGAGCAACCGCGGTGCTATTGAGGCCCTGTGTGTGCCTCCAGAGCAACGCCAAAACCACCGCCAATGCCAGAAGCGAGAAGAAAATCAGGAAAACGATGCGCAGTTCAGAAGGCGAATCGGCAAAAAGCCCAAACGCAGCTCCGCCGTTAGTGACGTGTGTCAGCTTGAAGAAGCTGGGGATCACGTTGACGCTGTCGTGCAGAGGAATGCTGCGAGAGATAATCCATTTGCTGAAACGATCCAGCGCCAGCACAACACCGGCGATGAGCAGTACGTATTTGCGAAGGATCCCGGTGGACATTGAACTAAAGCTGCGTAGCTCCTAAAGCTGCTGAGCTTCTAAGCTTCGCGGCTTAGGAGCTGGGAAGCTTTTCTGCTGTGTTGAGACTCTGATGCGTCGGAATCGTCATCATTCCGGGCACCGCAATGAGACTTGCCTTCTCCTGAAGATTAGTTCCGTCCTCCTGCGGTTGCAAGAATTTCCGGCAGCCAGCCGCTGCAACGTTCGCAGACCGTTGGAAAATCGGGATCGGCTCCGACTTGTGTAGAGAAGTTCCAGCAGCGTTCGCACTTTTTTCCGTCTGCTGGAAGGACTTCGATCTTCACACCGGCGCCGTTTCCGCTGCCGGAGAGCGTCTGTAGCCCCACCTGAGAGACGATGAAGAGGTAGCGGAGAGTTTCACGATAGCGCTCAAGCAAGCTATAAGTTTCCGGTGGCGCGGAGATTTTGACCTTAGCCTGCAGTCCGCTGCCGATCACTTTATCCTTGCGCGCGGCCTCGAGATGACGGAAGACCTCTTCGCGGATGAGGAGCAGGCGATCCCAGTCTGCACGAAGCTGTTCGGTTCCGCCTGGGACGGATTTGCCGGACTTATCCGGTGCTTTCTCTGTGTTTCCTAAGACCTCGTCTGGAGTCGGGAAGAGCGCGAGATGTACGCTCTCGGGCTTTTCTCCAACTGAGGGCAGGAACTGCCACACTTCGTCCGCAGTGAAGCTCATCATCGGCGCAAGCAGACGGACTAGAGCCTGGCCGATGCGCCAGATCGCCGTTTGTCCGGAGCGGCGCGCCTGCGAAGTTCGTGGATAGGTATAGAGTCGGTCCTTGAGCACATCGAAGTAGAAGTTGCTCAGTTCACTCGTACGAAAAGCGATCACGCGCTGGTAAATGCGGTGGAATTCGAATTTTTCGTACCAGCCCAGCACGTCGCGCACAAGGTCGGCAGTGAGCAGGAGCATGTAGCGGTCGATTGGCTCCATGTGCTCGAACGTCACCTGATCGCGCTCCGGGTCGAAACCGTCGAGGTTGCCGAGAATCCAACGGAAAGCGTTGCGGATGTCGCGATAATTGTCGGCGACGCGCTGCATCAGTTCGTCGGATGCGTGCATGTCCTCGCGAAAATCGACCGAAGCCACCCACAGGCGCACGATCTCCGCACCGAGCTTGTTCGCGACTTCCACCGGATCGACTCCATTGCCTAGCGACTTCGACATGGCGCGGCCCTGCGGATCGAGCGTCCAGCCGCAGGTGACGGCGGTCTTGTACGGCGCGCGATTGCGTGTGCCCACGGAGCAGAGCAGGGAAGATTGAAACCAGCCGCGATGCTGGTCGCCGCCCTCGATGTACATGTCGGCCACATCTTCTTTCATCACTGCCGCCCAGCTCGATCCAGACTCGAACCAGACGTCAATGATGTCGAATTCCTTGCGGAAGTTCTTGCCTGAACACTGCTGGCATTTCAGATCGGTGGGCATGATCTGACTCACCTCGCGCGTGTACCAGGCGTCGGCGCCTTCGCGCGCGAAGAGCGCGATCACGGCATCATCAACAGCCTTTGAGCGCAATGGCTGATTGCAGCCTTCACAGAAGAAGATCGGAATAGGCACGCCCCAGACGCGCTGGCGCGAGATACACCAGTCCGGACGCGAAGCGACCATGTTTGAAATGCGCTCTTCGCCCCAGGCCGGATCCCATTTCACTCTCTTGATTTCGTCGAGCGCGCGCTGACGCAGCGTTGAGCTGTGCATCGCGCTCTCCATACCGATGAACCACTGCTCGGTTGCACGGAAAATGACGGGATTGTGACAGCGCCAGCAGTGAGGATACGAGTGCGTGATCTTCGATTCGCCCATCAGCACACCGCGCGACTTCAACAGCTCGATGATCGGCTGATTGGCTTGAAATACCGTCTTTCCCTCGTACTCGGGCAGGCCGTTGTGCAGGCGTCCGCTTGCATCCACGTTGCAGGTGGGATCGATCCCGTACTTCACCCCTGTGTAGAAATCGTCCGCGCCATGCGATGGAGCCGTGTGAACCGAGCCGGTGCCTTGCTCCAGAGTCACGTAGTCCGCGAGCACACCGAGTATCTTGCGATCGAGAAATGGATGCCTGAAGGTCGTGCTTTCGAGCTTTCGTCCGGGAAAGCGTGCGATGACGCTGACCTCTTTCAGCCCGGTGTTCTCGCGAGTTGCTTCTGCTAATCCCTCAGCAACGATGTAGACTTCGCCACTTTTCGCGTCTTCCAGCGCGACGTATTCGTAATCAGGATGGAAGGCCACGGCCATCGACGCAGGCAGCGTCCAGGGCGTGGTGGTCCAGATGATGGTGTTTACTCGTTTGTTAACAAGCGCAGGATCGATGGCATCTGCCGGGCTGGTGAGCGCGTATTTTACCCAGACGCTCGGACTGGTATGTTGCTCGTACTCAACTTCGGCTTCCGCGAGCGCGGTGCGATCGAAGATGCACCAATACACTGGTCGCAGGCCCTTATACACGAATCCGTTCTCCCAGAAATCGAAGAAGACGCGTGCGATGACCGACTCGTATTCGCGCGACATCGTCGAGTAGGGATGATCAAATTGTCCGAAGACGCCGATACGCTGGAACTGGTCGCTCTGGATATCCAGATATTTTTGAGCGTACTTGCGACACTCGCTGCGAACTTGTGCAGGCGCCATCTCCAGCTTCTTGCGGCCGAGTTTTTCGTCGACCTTAATCTCGATTGGCAGGCCGTGGCAGTCCCATCCGGGGACATACGGGGCGTCGAAGCCAGCCATGGTTTTGGACTTTACGACGAAGTCTTTCAAGCACTTATTGAGCGCGTGCCCGAGGTGAATCTCACCGTTTGCGTACGGAGGTCCGTCGTGCAGCAGGTATTCAGGCGCATTTTTTCGCGCCTCGCGAATGCGCCGATAAATGCCGATTTGGCGCCAGAATCCGAGCCTTTTCGGCTCATTTTGCGGCAGGTTCGCCTTCATGGCGAAATCGGTTTTCGGCAGATTCAGCGTGTCTTTCAGTTCAGAGGCCATGCCCGGTCGTTATCTACTCCTAAGAAGGCGGGAAACTTCATTATAGGGGATGGGTTTACATCAAAGGAGACTCACGTCTGGCTCCGCGCGGCGGGTGTTCGCATCTAAACAGCGATGTATTTGCATGGCGTGTGACTGTTAATTTTGCCGATGCAAGTTTGTATGCAGAGTTGCTCTGATTTGTGGGACCAGTGAAAAACTTTTTGAGATTTTCGCAGTCTAAGGTCTTGACAAAGTCGTCAATATCGGGGCTGCTGCGCAAGCAACAAAACATGAAGATGACTCATCGGATAGAGGTAAGCAGCCACTCTCCACGCGATGAGCGGAATCGGCTGTAAGGGTCGAATCATTAGTTCCTATGGCAAACCAGGTGTTGATCGCTCCTACTGAGACGCAGACCACTCCGGTACGCAGACCGGCGCCGGCGCACCATGTGCCGAACTTCGGTCTGAAGGCGGAAGGCTCTCTCTTTCAATCGCTGAAAGAGAATATTCGTGACGTACTTTTTCCGGAGAAGCTTCCCCCACTCAAACTGACTTCTCGCCCGGTTGCGGTCAAGAGCATCTGGGGCGCCTACGACAACCGCAAAGTTGCACGAACATCGTCGGTCGTCGTCCATGCCGGACTGATCGCCGCGTTGGTTGCCGTTTCCATTTTGGGACACAAGGTCTACACCGAAGCCAAGAAGGAAACGGTCACGCTAGTGGCGCCCGATATCTCGGAATACATGCCGATGACGCCGAAGCAGCAACCAACATTGCAGGGCGGCGGCGGTGGTGGTGACCGGGACAAGGTCATCGCGCCGAAGGGACATCTGCCGAAGCCGGCTATGGAGCAGATCACACCTCCTGAAGTTGTGATTCGCAACGATCACCCCAAACTCACGGCTGAGCCCACGATAGTGATGCCTCCGCAAGTGAAGCTGGCCAGCAACAACATCCCGAACCTGGGTGATCCGAAGTCTCCGGTGATTGCTGGACCGCCTTCAAACGGCATCGGCAGTGGCGCAGGAATTGGCAGCGGTAATGGCGGTGGAATTGGTTCTGGCGCCGGGGGCGGGGTTGGTCCTGGCATCGGCGGTGGATATGGCGGTGGAGTATTTCGTCCGGGCGTCGGAGGAGTCACCGAACCCAAGGTGATCTTCAAGCCTGAACCGGAGTACTCGGAAGAAGCTCGCAAGGCGAAGTATCAAGGTACAGTGGTTCTCGCCTGCATCGTCGGGACCGACGGCCGCACACGCGGCCTGAAAGTTGAACGCGGTCTCGGAATGGGACTCGATGAGAAGGCGTTGGAAGCTGTAAAAAACTGGAAGTTCGAACCCGCTGAAAAGGACGGCAAACCAGTCGCAGTGGCCATCAGCGTAGAAGTTGCTTTCAGGCTCTTCTGAAGTAAGTCATTATCAGGAGAAACATAAGGCACGAGCTAACCGGCTCGTGCCTTATGTCTTTACTGCGGGGATCGTAGTTTTGGCTCAGATTCATTTTGACCAAATTCTCGTACGAATGCCCTCTGTAAGTTTTCGTCATGGCGCTTCCTAACTGCGGTCGAAACTGCTTCGCGGATACTGCGGTTGGATTTGAATTGCGCAAGTGCGTTCAAAGCATCGCTTG